>NZ_JBVVPQ010000029.1:81110-94833 GCF_055811695.1 Bradyrhizobium sp. MI1.3
CCCTCCCCCCCCCCGGGGCCCCGCGCCCGGGGGGTTACACCCCCCCGGCGAACCGGCGGCCCCCCCCCCCCCCTCGGCCCCAACGGTAAGCGCGGCAACGGTCCCGGATTGCGCTTCGCTCCATCCGGGCTACGGGAGCTGAGACTCAAACCGCCTTCAACGCCGCGATCAGCTTGGTCGCGTTCTCTTCCAGCACTTTGACGTCTTCCTTGCGGCTGGCGGGCGGAAGCATCGCCACGCCGTCGTGGCGCGGCATCACGTGCATGTGGAGATGAAACACCACCTGTCCGCCGGCCGCCTCGTTGAACTGCTGCACGGTGATGCCGTCGGCCTTGAACGCCGTCATCGCTGCGGCAGCGATCTTGTGCGCGCCGCGGGCGACATGGGCGTAGTCGTCCGGCTTGATGTCGAGGATGTTGCGGGCAGGTGCTTTTGGAATCACCAGCGTGTGGCCAGGTACCCGCGGCATGATGTCGAGGAACGCGAGCACGTGCTCATCCTCGTAAACCTTGTGGCAGGAGAATTCACCGCGCAGGATCTTTGCGAAAATGTTGTTGGGGTCGTAGGCGGTCATTGCGGCGGCTCCCTAGAATTTGCGCTTACTGTCACCAGCCGCAACGAACCGTCAAGGCGCCTCGTCGGCGCCTTTGCGGAACGGGCCGAGCTCGGCTAGCTCACGTCCGGCTTCCGCGACATAGGCGCGCTCGCGCTTGAGGTAATCGTCGATGGCGCGGCGCAAGCCCGGATCGGCGATGAAGTGAGCGGAGTGGGTGGTCCGCGGCAGGTAGCCGCGTGCGATCTTGTGCTCGCCCTGCGCACCGGCTTCGACATTCGCCAGCCCGCGTTTGATGGCGAAGTCGATCGCCTGATAATAGCAGACTTCGAAATGCAGGAAGGGATGATGCTCGACCGCACCCCAGTTGCGGCCGAACAGCGTGTCCGAGCCGATGAAGTTGATCGCGCCCGCGATCCAGCGATCGTTGCGACGGGCCATCACCAGCAGCACGTCATCGCTCATGGTCTCGCCGATCAGCGAGAAGAATTCCCGCGTCAGATAAGGCCGGCCCCATTTGCGCGAGCCGGTCTCCATGTAGAACATGAAAAACGCATCCCATGCGTCTTCCGTAATGTCCTTGCCCGTGAGCCAGTGGATCGTGACCCCGGCGGCCAGTGCATCGCGCCGCTCGCGCTTGATCGATTTGCGGTGGCGTGAGTTCAGCGTCGCCAGGAAATCGTCGAAACTCGCAAAACCTTCGTTGTGCCAATGGAACTGCTGGTCGGTGCGCTGGAGGAAGCCGTGCTTGGCGAGCAGCTTCCACTCCGCCTCGCGGGCGAAAGTGACGTGCACCGAGGAAGCCTTGCTGACGCCGCACAGCGCCACCAGCCCGCTCGCCAGTGCCTCCGTGATGCGCTCGTGGTCGACGCCTTCGCGAACCAGCAGCCGCGGTCCCGTGGCCGGCGTGAAGGGAACCGAAACCTGCAGCTTCGGATAGTACCGCCCGCCGGCGCGCTCATAGGCATCGGCCCAGCCGCGGTCGAAGACATATTCGCCTTGCGAGTGCGATTTCAGGTAGCAGGGCACGACGCCGGCGACGCGACCGTCGATCTTGGCCACGAGATGCCGCGGCCCCCAGCCGGTGCGGATCGTGGCCGAACCCGATTTCTCAACGGCCGATAAAAACGCGTGGGAGACGAAGGGGTTATAGGCAGGCTTTGAGAGGCCGAGAGAATCGCCTGGAAGCCCGGATGAGGTTCCCTTGCCATGCCCATTACAAGACTTGCCGGGACTAGCGCAGGCGTCCCAGTCGTCCGGCGATACTTCGCCAATGGAAGGTACGGCCTCAAGGGTGATTTCGGATGGTGCCATCATGCCCAAGATCGTGCATTGCAGCAGCGACTTCAAGAGTGGGAAACATCAAGCCTACGGTACGAAGCCCTCGAAGATCATCTGATCCGCATGTTGTGCGACCCGCGTCCGCTGCTCGGTCGTACGCACGGTCCAGCCGAGCAGGGCGCAGCCGAACACATTGCGGGCGATCCAGGGGGCGGGGGCGGGCAGGTCGTCGACCCTGAAGGCGACGAAATGCGGCTGGGTCTGGAAGCCGTGGCGCAGGTACAGCATGCTGTCGCGCTGCTCCCGGGTCAGGTAAGCCCAGTATTCGTCCTGATAGCTCCGCTGCGCGACGATGCCGCGGGGGCGGGAGGGCAACAGCTCGCGCAGCGCCAGCACCTGGTCCGGGTCGAAGGACATGCCGACGGCGGGGCCGTCATAGGATGCCAGCACCTCGGCCATCCGCTTCACCAGCTTGCGGTCGCCGTCAAAATGGCTCTTGACCTCGATCACCAGCGGCACGCGGCCGGCGACCAGGCCGCAGAGGTCGCTGAGCGACATCATCCGCTCGGCCGTGTCCTTGAACGTGAGCGCCTTCAGTTCAGTGGCGGTTTTCTCGACCAGCGGGCCGGTGGCCTCCGTAAGGCGGCCGAGCGCATGGTCGTGATGCACCATGGCCTCGCCGTCGGCGGAGAGCTGGATGTCGACCTCGATCGAGAAATTGCCCGCAATCGCAGCCTGCACCGCGCCCGGCATGTTCTCGACGATGCCGCGGGAAATGTCGTGCAGGCCGCGATGGGCGACCGGGCGGGCTGTCAACCAATCAGGAGCGCGCATTCGCCTCAGGCGACCTCGAACACGCCTTCGACCTCGACCGCCGCATCCGCGGGCAGGGAGGCGACGCCGACGGTGGTGCGGGCATGACGGCCCTTGTCACCGAAGGCGGCGACCATCAGATCGGAGGCGCCGTTGAGGACCTTCGGCC
This sequence comes from Bradyrhizobium sp. MI1.3, assembly GCF_055811695.1. Lineage (NCBI taxonomy): Bacteria > Pseudomonadati > Pseudomonadota > Alphaproteobacteria > Hyphomicrobiales > Nitrobacteraceae > Bradyrhizobium > Bradyrhizobium sp. MI1.3. Next base: position 83,927 of record NZ_JBVVPQ010000029.1, read on the forward strand.
CGTCCAGGAAGTCCGGCGCCGAGTTGATGAAGCCGCCGAGGCGCACCACGCGAACGACCTTGTCGAGGTCGCCGAGCGCCGCCTTGACCTGGGCCAGCAGGTTGACGGCGCAGCCGCGGGCGGCCGCCGCGCCCTCTTCGATGGTCACGCCGGCGCCGAGCTTGCCCTTGGCGATCAGCTTGCCGGCGGGATCGAAGCAAACCTGGCCCGAGACGAACAGCAGATTACCGGTGCGCACGAACGGGACGTAATTGGCCACGGGGGTGGGGGCCTCGTGCAGCTTGATACCCTGTTCCGCCAGCTTCTGCTCGACCGTGCCCGCCATGTCCGACCTCGTTGTCCAAAAATCCATCCGCCGGGCAGATCCGTCGCAGCCCGGCGGGCCCTGTTTCGCCCATCGTGCCGCCACATGCAAGCAACCCTCGGGGGTGGCATTTTGTTGAGGCAGGGCAGGAGGTTCAACGCAAAGGCCGCAACTTTACGTGAAACGGCCTCAGTTGCGACGCAATGGAACGTTCATTAAAATGTCGAATCTGCGCTTTCCCCAGGGACCAGACATGCTGCACCTTTTCCGGACTTCGCTCGGTGTGACGGCGCTCGCGGCGGCCGCTCTCGGCCCCGGAGGCGGGGCGCTAGCCGCGAACGGTCCGTTCCTCGCGCATCAGGCGCTCTATGATTTGAGCCTGGTGAAATCGCGCTCCAATTCGATCAACAGCGCGCGCGGCCGCATCCTCTACAATTTCACCGGAAGTTCGTGCGAGGGCTACACCTCCGAATTCCGCCAGGTCTCCGAGCTCGACAGTGGCGAGGGCAAGGTCACGCTCAGCGACCTCCGCTCCAATTCCTGGGAGGACGCCGGCGGCAAAAGCTACCGCTTTAAGATCGAGACGCGGATGAACGAGGCGGATGCCGGCCGGGTCGACGGCTCGGCGGAGCGCGACGGCGACCACATCAACGTCAAGCTGAAGCTGCCGGCGCCGAAGAACTTTACGCTCGACGGCAAGATCGTGTTTCCGACCGAACAGATCCAGCGCATCATTGCCGCCGCAAAGGAGGGCAAGTCGCTGCTCGAGCTCTCCGTCTATGACGGCTCCGACGATGGCCAGAAGGTCTACAACACGCTGACCGTGATCGGCCAGCCGATCCCGGCCGAGCGCGAAGGTTCGCCCGATCCGTCGACGTCAGATGAGCACATGAAGTCGCTCAAGCGCTGGCCCGTCACCGTCAGCTATTTCGACCGCGAGGCCCAGCAGAAGGAAGGCGAGCAGACGCCGGTCTATGCGATGGCGTTCGAGCTCTATGAGAACGGCGTCTCGCGCCAGCTCGTGCTCGATTACAACGATTTTGTGATTTCGGGCGCGATGGGCAAGTTCGACGCGAAGGACAGCAAGCCCTGCAATTGAGGGCTGGCCTGCAACGCGGTCTCTGGCTAGGCTCCCTCCCAACCACAAACATCCGGGAGGCATCATGCCCAAGCTCGATCATCTCCGCCCCAGCGGCCTGCATCACAATCCCGCTTATTCGCATGTCGTCACTGCCACGGGGGCGCGGACGATCTACATCTCCGGCCAGGTATCGGTGGACGAGGAAGGGCGGATCGTCGGCGAGGGCGATCTCGCCGCGCAGACCACGCAGGTGATGCAGAATCTCGGGCACGCGCTGAAAGCAGCCGGCGCGAGCTACGCCAACATCGTGAAGATCACGACCTTCGTCGTGAACTACAAGCCGGAGCTGCGCCCGATCATCGGCAAAGCTCGCTCGGTCTTCTTCGAAGGCATGGAGCCGCCGGCGAGCACGCTGGTCGGCGTCTCGGCGCTCGCCGCGCCGGAATGGATGATCGAGATCGAGGCGGTGGCGGTCGCGGATTGAGATCTTTCCCGTAGCCCGGATTGCGCTGCGCTTGATCCGGGCTACGAGTGCGTAGCCTTGGACATCTCTTGCAGAAGAACCATCGCGTCGTCCGCCCTGTCAGCCGGCACAAATAGATGATCGTGGTGAAACGCCGAAACGGCGTTCACGCTGATGCCGGCTGCGGCGAGGCGTGCCGTGATTGCCGCCAGGAAGCCCACCACATCGAGTGCGGAGTGAACCGTCAGGGTGATCAGGCACGATGCGAATGCGTACCGTAGTCCCGCCGCTTCGGCCTGTTCGCGTGGGATCACGAGCGTCGTTCCTTCCTGCTCGCGGAACGTCAGCAAAGGGCTGAGCGCTGCGGGAATCGACTGGCCTGTCGGGATCGTGCAGAACACGAAAATGCCTGGCCGCATCTCCGGCTTCACGTGTCTCAGCAGCGCGTCGAGGTCGCGTTCGCCTGTCATCACTCCTGCGCCTTTTCCGGCCCCTCATACGCGATGCCGCGGATCACTGCGGCGCTGCCGAATTTCTTGCGCAAGCTGTCCACCGCGCGCTCGGCGTGGGCGGCGCGGCGGTCGAGCATGTCGGTGTCGTCGGCGACTGAACCCTCGCGCAACGCGCTGACGCCGGCGCCCATCAGACGGAAGGCGGTGCCGTCGATCTCTTTCGCCAGCATCTCGCGGCAGATCGAAAAGATCTTCGCGGCAAGCTGCGTCGGGGCCGTGATCGACTGCGAGCGGGTCCGCTGGCGGAAATCCGCGGTCTTCAGCTTCAGCGTGACGGTCAGGCCGGCGAGCTCGCTGCTCTTGAGGCGAGACGACGTCTTCTCGCAGAGGCGCCACAGTATCTTCTCCAGCGTCGCGAAATCGCGGATGTCGGTCTCGAACGTCGTCTCGCTCGAAATCGTCTTGGCGCCCCGATCGGGCTCGACGCGGCGGTCGTCGATGCCGCGCGCGAGCCGCCACAGCCTGCGGCCGTCGCTCGGAAACTGCCGCATCATCTCGATCTCGTCGGCCTTCTGCAGGTCGGCGATGATGCGGAAGCCGCGTTGCACCAGACGCTCCTGCGTCGCGGGTCCAACGCCGAAGATGAAACCGACGGGCTTCTCCGCAAGCATCAAGCGCGCTTCCTCCTGGTCGAGCGCGGCAAACCCGCGAGGCTTGTCGAGGTCGGAGGCGATCTTGGCCAGGAACTTGTTGCAGGAGAGGCCGACCGAGACGCTGATGCCGATGTCGCGCTCGATGTCACGTGCGAACCGCGCCAGCACCTTGGCCGGGATCATGCCGTGCACCCGTTCGGTGCCGGAGAGATCGAGGAACGCCTCGTCGATCGAGAGCGGCTCGACCAGCGGCGTCAGGGCCTGCATGGCCTGGCGCACCTCGCGCCCGACCCGGACATATTTCGCCATGTCCGGCGGGATCACGGCGGCATGCGGGCAGGCTTCCAACGCCTTGTACATCGGCATGGCCGAGCGCACGCCGTAGGTGCGCGCGATATAGCAGGCGGCCGACACCACGCCGCGCTTGCCCCCGCCGATGATGACGGGCTTGTCGGCGATGTCAGGATTGTCGCGCTTCTCGACGGTCGCGTAGAAGGCGTCGCAGTCGATATGGGCGATGGTCAGGCTTGCGAGCGCGCGGTGGCGGGCGAGGCGGGGGGAACCGCAGGCGGAACAACGCCGCACGCCGATATCCAGATCGGCCGAACAATCCCGGCAGAAGCAGCGGGGCCCGGCCGTCTCCAGGGAGGTCACGGCACGTCGCGCTCCCAATTGCGGTCGCCGAGCGCGTCGCCAAGAACCTGCCGCGCTGCGGCAACGTTGGTCGGATGCAGTTCCGCAGTGCTGGCAAAGGCCTTCACCGTGGCGTCGTCGCGCATCACGAAATCGAGCACGCTGAGCAGGAAATTGGGGTCCGAGGCCGCATTGCGCAGCATCTCCGGGCCGACCCCTGTCTCGGCCAGGAACAGGCCCAGCCGCTCGGGTTCGCTCGCGACAAAAGACAGCGCCTGAAGCGCAACGATTTCAGCGACTTCGCGCGGGTTGTGAACAGGCTTTTTCACGTGGCCGGTTTGCCTTTCCGTTAACTTTCGGTGTCTACTTTGGGGTCACCATGCCCGAGTCTCGTTCCTGAGTCTTGTGACCCCGACAAGCAACTGGAAACCACATCGCAGAAAGTCGGCCCTCGGGTTTAACGAAACTCAAGCGAATTCGAGGCTAGTTTGAATCCAGTTTTCGAAGCGCCGGCGACCGGCGCCTGAGGCGTCACATGCATCGGTCTGCGGACCAATCAGGAGGGCGGGATGGCTAAGACCGTCCTGATCGTGGAAGACAACGAGCTCAACATGAAGCTCTTCCGCGACCTGTTGGAGGCGCACGGCTACCAGACCACCGGCACCAGCAACGGCTACGAGGCGCTCGACCTCGTTCGCAAGATGCGGCCCGACCTCGTGCTGATGGATATCCAATTGCCGCAGGTCTCGGGCCTGGAGGTGACGCGCTGGATCAAGGACGATCCGGAGCTGCGCAGTATTCCCGTCGTCGCCGTCACGGCGTTCGCGATGAAGGGCGACGAAGAGCGCATCCGCGAGGGCGGCTGCGAAGCCTATTTGTCCAAGCCGATCTCGGTCGGCAAATTCATTGAGACGGTCCGACGTTTCATCGGATAGGAAGTGAGTTCACAGTGTCCGCGCGTATCCTCGTCGTCGATGACGTCCCTGCCAACGTCAAGCTGCTCGAAGCTCGCCTGTCCGCCGAATATTTCGACGTGATGACCGCCGCGAACGGCACCGAGGCGCTGGCGATCTGCGCCCGCGCCGAATGCGACATCATCCTGCTCGACGTCATGATGCCGGACATGGACGGTTTCGAGGTCTGCCGCCGCCTCAAGACCGATCCGGCCACGCACCACATTCCCGTCGTGATGGTCACCGCGCTCGACAGCCCGGCCGACCGCAACCGCGGGCTGGAAGCCGGCGCCGACGATTTCCTGACAAAACCCGTCTCCGATGTCGTGCTGATCGCGCGCGTGCGCTCGCTGACCCGGCTGAAGATGATGACCGACGAGCTGCGCATGCGCGCCATCACCTCGCTCGAGATCGGCATGCAGGCGCCAGAGCGCAGTGCAATCTCCGACACCGGCAAGGGCGGCCGCATCCTGCTGGTCGACGACCGCCAGTCCTCCTATGAGCGGCTGGCGACGATCCTCGCCGCCGAGCACACCATCGACGTCGAGCCGAACCCGACGGAAGCGCTGTTCCACGCCGCCGAGGGCAATTACGATCTGCTGATCGTCTCGCTCGACCTCAACAATTTCGACGGCCTTCGGCTGTGCAGCCAGGCGCGCTCGCTGGAGCGCACGCGGCATGTGCCGATCCTGGCGATCGCCGACCCCGAGAACGCCACGCGGCTGCTGCGTGGGCTCGAGATCGGGGTCAACGACTATCTGCTGCGTCCCATCGACAAGATCGAGCTGCTGGCGCGTGCCCGCACCCAGATCCGCCGCCGCCGTTACACCGACCATCTGCGCGACAACGTGCAGAACTCGATCGAGATGGCGATCACCGATGCGCTCACGGGGCTGCACAATCGCCGCTACATGGAGAGCCATCTCGCGACGCTGGCCGAACAGGCCGCGACCCGCGGCAAGCCGCTGGCGCTGATGATCCTGGACATCGACTACTTCAAGTCGATCAACGACAATTACGGCCACGATGCAGGCGACGACGTGCTGCGCGAATTCGCCGTGCGGGTGCGCAAGTCGATCCGCGGCATCGATCTTGCCTGTCGCTACGGCGGCGAGGAATTCGTCATCGTGATGCCGGAGACCGATCTCCACGTCGCCGGCATGGTCGCCGAGCGCCTGCGCCGCTCGATCGCCGGCGAGCCCTTTGCAATTCACAAGGGCACCAAGCGCATCGAGGTCACGATCTCGATCGGCCTGACCACGCTGGAGCAGAAGGGCGAGGCGGTTGGCGACGTCCTCAAGCGCGCCGACACTGCGCTGTACCGCGCCAAGCACGACGGCCGCAATCGCGTGGTGTCGCACGCGGCGTGAGGCCGCTCGCACAGGCCGGCGCAAAAAAAACGCGAAAACAACCCCATGCACAGTAGCCGACGCTAGTCGGATCAATGGCTTACGTCGGCCGCAAAACGGCTGATGCTGGACCGCAATGCCGTTTGACTCGTCGGGCAAAACAGGAGCATGCTGCTAGCATTCCGAAAATCCCACGAACTCTGCTGTCATTCCCCGCGCAGGCGGGGAATCCAGTACGCCGCGGCGTCTCGGCTCAAGCGATGGAATCCATGTGGACCGAAAGTCCGGGTTACTTCTGATCGACGTTGCTGGTCCCCGAACCTGGCGTACCGATCGGCAAGCCGTTCGCCGCATGACCGACGCCAACGCCCGGCGCACTGACGGCTCCTGGAGTTTGATCTTGCGGAAGCGTCTTGATCCCCGTCCTTGCTTGCTCAGCGGGGCTCATCTGGTCCCTGTTATCGCTGTTGGCACCATTGGTCGCCGTGATGCCGGACCTGTCGCTCCCGTTTGGCGTGCCGATCTGTGTCGATCCGATCGCGGTGCTGCCCGCGCCCGAGCTGCCCGGTGCGGCCGGTGTGCTCGCGGTGTTGCCGTTCGGCGTCGGGGGCTGAACGTTCGGGTTGGTTGGAGAGTTATTGGTGTGAGCGCCGGTTGAGGTTGCGTTTGTGCCCATGCCGGATGGGGCCGAGGGACCTCCATTGGCGGCGCCAGACGTGCCAGTGCCTGCACCTGAGCTCGCGGATGATCCGGACGCGCCGCCGCTCGCGGCCGCGCCACCCGCGCCACCACCACCTCCGCCGCCTTGTGCGAGGACCGGTGCGGCAACAGCGAAGGACAGTGCGGCTGTAAGAAGAAGCGATTTTCGATTCATGACCTTCTCCGGTGTAAAGAAGGTCAACTACGCCGAAATGGCGATTGTTCCTTTCAGTTCGGTCATTCAGGTGACCGCTCCCGGATTTCCGAGAGAGGCTGTTTCATATGGCGCGTCAGGCAGCCTTTTCCTTGAGTTCGAAGTCCATCGTCCAAGTCGATTTTCCCGGCCGCGTGCGGAATATCCATATCGTCACGCGAGTCCATGTGGATGGTAGTCATCGTGGCAATCTCCAAAAGAATGAAAAAAAACGCCAGATGCTCCCTTGGGTTGTCGTGACGTGTCAAGCATGCCGCAAAACGCTCGCACCACTCCTCTTGTGCTGCATCCACTCCCTTCAGGGCAGCTAGTTAGAGCAGCCCGTGCCGTTCTCTTGAACCGGCGGACAGGGAACGGTGCCGAAGGAACAGAACACGCAGCAGTCGCCGGGGAGCGGCTTCAGACGCTCGCCGCAGCGTTTGCAGTCATAAAAGAACTGGCAAGCGTCGGTCGGCATGACCTCGGCAGCAGCGTGACCGCACTTGGGACACGTGATCGTGGAGTTCAGGATCATTTACCAGGCGCGTGGCAGACACCGAGCAAGGATTGCCGGCGAGCCTTCTTCTGATCGGTCACCAGTTTTATCTTCTCTCTCAAAACGAGGATTTCGGAATATTCCTTTTGGATCTCTCGGGGGCTGCGAAGTGCTTCAAGCTGCCGGGCGGTCAGTTTTAATATCGCGGCAATATGCGTACTCTGGATGTGGTGCATAGGATCAAATCCCTTCGTCGGGTCAGCGCTGGGAGAGGCTTTAGGGGGAAGCCCACCATCCGTCGGGGAATGGCTCCAGCAAAGTCTGATCGACTTGGTTGTCGTTGTCAGGGGGGCTGATAGCTCCTGCATTCCAGCTTGGTGGCGCGAGGCGACGGAGGCGGACAGACAGGGCGCCTGGTTTACGACTTCGAAGGCGGCGCGAAGCAGGATGTGTCAAGCGTAATGGAGGCACAGCGTGGGCGCTTCGCTCTGCTTCTTCGACCAGACCTCGAAGATATTCCAATTCTGAGAGCTGAGAAGTGAGTTCGCTAAGTTGTTGGGCATAAAGGATTGCGCGAGAGCTTCGCATGGATGTTCTCCCCAGCACAAAAAGAACTATCGGGAAAAAATGGCAATCTACCATAGGTAAACATCGGATTTCAATACGTCAGGCTCACTGCTTCAGGATCGCGGCTTCGGCCAGCGCGTCCATGACGCGATGAAGAAGATGCGGCCAGGCGGGAGGCAATTGAGACAGCAAAAGGAACCCCAGCTTCAGGGCGGTGAAGCTGGGGCTGTTGAGCTGCCTTGGCGAAGCAGCTGCCCCCTTGGGGAGGGCCACGGGAAAACTTGGCAATCGGTAAGTCGTTCCCAGCCGAACAAAAATGAACCCCAGCTCCGGGGGCAATGGGAAGAGCTGGGGCCCGACTGGACTGCATTACCGATATAGGAATGGGCGTCGGAAAAATTGGTGACCGGCGAGCCGTTTCAACTGCGGTGCTGCCGAAAAATGTTTAGCGGCCTCTGTCGTCCTTGCCGTTGGGGCTGCCATCGCCGCCGCCGTTACCCCAGCCATTGTTGCCGTGGTGGTGATGGACCGCGCTCGCACCCGATTTAGCAATTGCATCGGACGTGAGGGAGGTGGAGAGCAGCAGCGTTATAGTTGGAGGTGTCACGGCTGCGAACTTTCCGCAGGTCTTTAGAAATTCGCGGCGGTCGTCCTGGTCAGGCATGGGTTCTCTCCGGGGCTGGCGGAAATATTAAATACGATAAATCAAATTAAATCAATTTAACTATGTTAATAGGCTCGGTCACGAAGTGCGGCCATAAGTTGCGGCACCAGCTGTTCGCTCTTCGCTACTCCCTCAGGGATACCGGCGCGCTCCCTTCAAGAGATCGAAATCAAGCTCGGCCAACGGGTTGGCCGCTGGAGTGCGTGCTGGCCTGCCCGGCCTTCTTGCGGCGGGCGGATCGGATTCTGATCTCGTAGCTACTTCAGGGATGCCGGGCCGGCCGTTTGCCTCGCTTCACCGCAGTCTCATCTCCCATATCCACCCCCGCATTTCGCAATAACACCGTCGCCGCCTCCTTCGCGGCACGCGCCATTGCGGGGTCGTCGCGGACGAGGTCCTGTGCGATGGAGCCGTCGACCAGCAGCACGAGCTGCGTTGCGAGCGCCTCTGCATTCGTAACGCCGAGCTCGTTGAGGCGGTCGCGAAACCAGATGCGGCGGCTTTCCTTGAAGGCGATGGCGATCTTCTTCACGGCACGATCCGCCGGGCCAAGCTCGGCGACCGCATTCACGAATGGGCAGCCGCGAAAGTCCTTTGCGGCGAAGCGGCGCTGCAGCGAATCGAAGGTGGCGAGGATCTGCTCGGCCGGAGGCTTGTCCGAGGGGCGGGGCTGCACGAAGCGGCGCTCCAGATAGGCCGCGATCAGCGCGTCCTTGGAGGGGAAGTGGTTGTAGAGCGTGCGCTTGGAGATGCCGATCTCGGCCGCGATGGTGTCGACGCCGATGGCGCGAATGCCTTGCAGATAGAACAGCTTGTCGGCGGTCTCGAGGATCCGCTCTTTCATCGTCTGTGGGGCGGGCGGGGGAGCCATGCGGCGGTGAATGTCCTGTTCGCTTGACAGTGCACGCTATCCATAGCCTAAGTACACAGGTCTGTGTAACCAAAATCAACCGATATTGCAGACGACGGCGCTCGCGCCGCGCCGATGAGGGAGACGAAAATGCCCCTGTTGCAGGTCCTGCGCCCGACATTGCCCATCCTGATCGGCGCCTCGATCATGCTGACGCTGAGCATGGGGCTGCGGCAGAGCCTCGGCATCTTCATGCAGCCGCTGACCCACGACATCCATCTGTCGATCTCCGACTTCACGCTGGCGCTGGCCGTGCAGAACCTCGCCTGGGGCTTTCTCCAGCCGCTCGCGGGCGCGATGACCACGCGCTACGGCTTCCGTCCGATCATGATCGCAGGCTCGTTCATGTACATCGCGGGCCTGGTGCTGATGGCAACCGCGAACGGTCTCGTCGCCATCATGATCGGCGCCGGTGTGCTGATCGGCACCTCGCTCGCCTGCACCGCGGCGGCGATCGCGATGTCGGTGGCGGCTCGCGCGGTGCCCGCGACGGTGCGTTCCACCGTGCTCGGCATCGTTTCCGGCGCGGGCTCGCTCGGCGCGCTGCTATCGGCGCCGATTGGGCAGATGCTCAACGAGGGATTCGGGTGGCGCGTCGGGCTCGCCGGCTTCGTGGTGATGTCGGTGCTGATGATCCCCGCGGCCTGGTATGCCGGGCGTGTCGACGCGGTCCCGCTGCCCAAGCCCGCGACTGACGAGATCGTCGATGCCACGGCCATGATCGCGGCGACGACCGCTTTCGGCAACGCGTCCTTCGTGGTGATGACCTGCGCCTATCTCGTCTGCGGCATGCAGCTCGTGTTCCTCACCACGCACTTGCCGTCCTATCTCGCGATCTGCGGCCTCGATCCGATGCTGAGCGCGCAGACGCTGGGCATGATCGGCGGCTTCAACGTGCTTGGCTCGCTGTTCTTCGGCTGGGCCGGCCAGCGCTGGAACAAGCTCGCACTGCTCGGCGGCATCTACGTCCTGCGCTCGCTGGCGCTGGCCTGGTACTTTACGCTGCCGGCGACGCCTGCCTCGACCTTGCTGTTCGGCGCGATCATGGGCTTCCTGTGGATGGGCGTGGGACCGCTGGTCGCGGGCGCGGTCGCCGAGATGTTCGGCCTGCGCTGGCAGGCGATGATCCAGGGCCTCGCCTTCATGAGCCACCAGATCGGCAGCTTCCTCGGCGCGTATGGGGGAGGGGTGATCTACGATGCGCTCGGCTCGTATACGATGGCCTGGCGCATCGGCGTCGCGCTGGGGCTGGCCGGTGGCATCATCCAGATCGCGTTTGCGCTGATCCGGCCGTCGCAGCCGCCGGCGCCGGTGTTGCGGACGGCGTAGGCGGGCGTGTCCTCATGAGCGTCCGCTTTGGAGTTTACAGCGGACGCCGCGCTGCTTGGTCGTGATCGGTCGCTTGTGACCCGCATGTATGGTCCGGCCGCGCGTTGCAAGAGGTTTCGTCAACCTGGCAGATGCGGTCTTGCATCAATGTATCCGGCCTC
>NZ_JBVVPQ010000030.1:0-67042 GCF_055811695.1 Bradyrhizobium sp. MI1.3
GCCATCGGCTATATCAGCCCGGTCGAGATGGAGCTAAAATCGGCTTGATCCATGTCCACTTTTTTGGGGGAAGATCAGGATTGCTTCGCTGCGCTCGTAATGACGAGGAGAGGTCTGTCCTCTCGCGGAAACAGCATTTATGGCGGCGCGAAAGCGGCCTCCTCCACCGCACCGGATCCCTTGCATTTTAACGATTGGCTTGAAGGAAATTTCGCGTCTCGCGGCGCAGGGTCAATTGTTTCCATATGTGAGGATTTGTGGATGAGCGTTTCTACCGTTTCGCCGCCGCCGATCGCGATCGTGGTGCCAAGCTACGACACGACCAAGCAGCAGGACGATCAGATCAAGACCAAAGACAACGACCCGACCTATAAGCCGCCGCCGCCTGCGCCGCTGCCGCCGGGTCAGGGTACGCGGATCGATCAGCTCGCCTGATCAGCCGCGTCGAAGATGAAATGCCCGATCCGGTCGATCGGGCTTTTCGCGTGTCCGGCCGCAACTTCGCCGGATAGCGGGGCCAATATTGTGCGCGGCTACCCTGAGACCTGCGCATGATCGCAAGACTCCTGTTGCAGAGCACGATCACCACCGCCGCCATGGGCGCGCTGCTGTTCGCGTCCGCGGGCACCCTGCATTGGCCTTCGGCCTGGGTGTTCCTCGCGACCTCCGCCCTGCTCGGCCCGCTTTGCGGCTGGTGGCTTTACCGGGTCGACCCCGCACTGCTCGCCGAACGTCTGCGGCCGGTCCTGCAAAAGGACCAGCCCGCCGCCGACAAAATGTTCATGACCGTCTTCGTCGTCGCGATGCTGGTCTGGCTGGCGGCGATCGGGCTCGACCGGCGTACGCTGTCCTCCGACGTGCCGATGGCGCTGCAGATGCTCGGCTTCGCCCTGTTCCTGCTCTCGACGCTGTTCATCCTCTGGGTTTTCCGCGAGAACTCGTTCGCGGCGCCCGTGGTGAAGCTGCAGGCCGAGCGCGCGCAGCACGTGATCTCGACGGGGCCTTATGCCCATGTGCGCCATCCCATGTACAGCGGCATGATCCTGTTCTTCGCCGGCGTGCCGCTGCTTCTGGGCTCGTGGTGGGGACTTCTGATGGTGCCGCTATTCCTCGTCTTGTTTGCGATCCGCATTCGCATCGAGGAGCGCACGCTGCGCGAGGGCCTACCGGGCTATGCCGACTATGTGACGCGCGTGCGCTATCGCCTGCTGCCTGGCCTGTGGTGAGCGCGCGCATCACTCTGCTGTGCTTTAACCATCCAACTCGCGGTAGCGGCGGAAGATGCCCTGCTCGTTAAAGACAATGCGGCGCCCGCTATCGAGATAGGCCTTGATGTTCCGCCGCTCCGCGACGCGGTCGTGCAGGCCAACGAGGCCTGGGATATCTGTCTCGAACGCCTTCATCCGCTTCGGAAACGCATAGCGTAGTCCCGCGACGAGCTGGAACAGCGAGAGATCGACATAGGTCAGCCTGCGGCCCGTGACGTAGGCGCCGCCATTGTCCTCAAGGAGCTGCTCGAAATAGCCGAGATATTTCGGCACGCGCTCGCCCCAGAAGTCGGCGGTGCGCTTCTTTGCCGGCGGTTTCTGATCTTCGTAGTAGAGCGAGGGCCCGAGCGGATGATGGGTGTCGTGAATCTCGACCACGAAATCGGTGATCGTCAGTTGGAGCTGATGGACCCAGAGTTGACCGGCCTCCGACTTCGGGGCGAGGGCGTGGCGGGCGCCGAGATAGAGCAGGATGTTCGCGGTCTGGCCGATGACGAGCTTGCCGGCTTTGAGGAACGGCGGCGCAAAGGGCGGCGTGCCCTTGTGCGCGTCCATCATCTTCATCATCGCAGCTGTGCCGCGTGGGCCGCGCGCCACGTCGACGTATGCCGCGCCCGCCTCCTCCAGCGCCAGCCGCACATATTCACCGCGGCCCTGGATCTCGGGCCAATAATAGAGCTCGTATTTCATGGAAGGGGTCCGTGAGCGTGGAAGCGACAGGACCAATTTATCACGCGCGACAAGGTTCCGTAAGGATGAGGTGGAACGGCGGCACCACACGCTCCGTCATTGCGAGCGCAGCGAAGCAATCCAGACTGTCACCCTGGAGCGACTCTGGATTGCTTCGTCGCTGCGCTCCTCGCAATGACGGCAGCCTCAATTCGACGCGAAGCAATACAGCAGCCCGTCGCCGCCGGTGCTCTTCAGGTCGGCCTGCGAGCAGCCGCCATCAGGGCCGCGTGAGGGATGCGAGCTGTTCCACGATTTCGACGGCTCGTCATCGCGCAGGCCTTGACGATCGGCATGGCCCACGACCGCCGCGCCTTGCGTGCTCGACGTCCAGTTCTTGCAGGTCTTGTCGTCACCCGCGGGAAATGCGCTGCCGTCGGCTTGCGAACCCGTGAGGATGTCGTGCCGGTTCGGCGTGTCGCCGCGGCCGTTGATGACCTCGCCCTTCTCGCTGAGCGCGGTCTGCTTGGTCAGGTTGTTGGCCGCACCGTGCAATTCGGCAACGTCCTTGGCGATCACAGCGCCCTTGGCGTTCTGCCACGGTCCCTTGCCGATGCGGTCGCGCGCGTTGACGGCCGGCTTGCCGTCGGCGGCCTGCGTGGAGAGATAGGCGCGCCAGGTCTTACTGCCGGCGCCGCCGGCCTGGCCCAGCTTCTGGCACTGCGCATCGGCCCCCTCCAGGCCGCCGAGATCGGCGCCTCTGCCAGGACCATTGGACGTCACGAAGAACGTCATGTCGGCCGACTGCGCTCGCGCCGATGGCGCCGCAAGCAAGGCCGCAGCGAGCGCGAGGCCTGTAATCGTCGCGGATCTCTCGATACGGATCATCCTGTCCTCCCTTTGTGTTTTTGTTGGCCGCCAGATTTCAACCCGACGCCGGCCCGCTTATTCCAATGCCGCGATGCGAGACGCCCTGGTTTTTCATGTCGTCTGCGATCAGTTGGTCAGCGGGATCGCCGACGATTCCCAGCCGCTTCCCGACTGCCATGTCGATTAATTGCTTCCCGGGACAAGGGTGCCGGGCGAGCATACCAAATGGGCCGATCCTCAAGTGATCGTCCAGGGGAGGACGCGGGGGACTGTGGCGGGACCGTTCAGGGCGGTATCCGCGATCACATCGGGGCTGCGCAGGGCGCGGCGCAAGGGGGAGATCGTCATGCACCGGACCACCATCCGCCCAATCACGACAATTGCCGGCCGTGCCACCCTTTGCTGCCTTGCCATCGGTCTTGCCATCGGTCCGAACTGCGCCTTGGCCGCGGAACTGCTCAAAGCCCGACTTGCGCAAAACCTCGGACCGATCTCCGGCATTGCGATCGTCGCCAAATCGAAGGGAATCTTCGAAAAGAACGGACTGGACATCACAGTCTCGAACTTCACGTCCGGCAAGCAGTGCCTGGACACGGTGATCGGGGGCGGCGCCGACATCGCGACGACGGCCGAGGCGCCGGTCACCGCTTCGGCGATGGCAAACCAGCCCATCGCCTTCGTCGCCGGCATGGAATATTCCGACCTCAAGACGGTCGTCGCGGCCAGGGCCGGCGTCAAGACCAAGGCCGATCTTCGCGGCAAGCGAATCGCCTTCACTGCCGGCACCGGCAGCGAGGTTTACACGGCGACCTTGCTGAAGTCGGTGGGATTGACGCCCAAGGATGTCACCCTCGTCAACCTGCGGCCCCAGGAAATGCTGCCGGCACTTGCAGCCGGAAGCATCGACGCGATCGACACCTGGGAGCCCCACGTCGCCAACGCGAAGAAGGCCCTGGGCGAAGCCGTCGCTGAGCTCGATACAACGGGCACTTACTCCGAGACGTTCAACATCGTCGTCATGAGGCCCTATCTGGATGCCAACCCTGCGCTGGTCGAGAAGTTCATCGCCGCACTGATCGATGCCGAGGTCTGGATGAAGGAACACCCGGATGAAGCGATCACGACAGTGGCGGACGCGGTTGGAATGAAGCGGGACGAACTCGCGCCCATCTGGGCCGACTATGTTTACCGGGTGCGTCTCGACGACCGGCTGATCGAGATTCTCAAGACCCACTCCGCATGGCGCCTCGAGAGCGGCAACCATCCTCCGGGAGCGGCGATGCCCGACTTCAGCAAGGTCGTCGTCACCGAGCCACTGAAAAAGGTCGATCCCGCACGCGTCACCCTGTCGTGGAAATAGGCACCCGCGCGGCCATGCAGGAAGCCACTTCAGCGGGACGCGATATTGCCATCCTCACTGGCGGTCGCGCTCGGCGGCCGAATTCAGTTCGGCTTCGCCGTCTCAATATTCTGGTCGGGGCGCTTTCGCTTCCCTTGTTCATTGGGCTCTGGGAACTTGTCTCCCGTTCCGGAACCGTCAACATGGTGCTGTTTCCGCCGCCCACGGTGGTTGCTGCGGCCGTGCTTGAATGGATCCGAAGCGGACAGTTCTTTAGCGATCTGTTGGCCAGCCTCTTTCGCGTCACCACGGGATTCATCATAGGCGGCGCACTCGGCATCCTGCTCGGTGTTCTCACCGGCCAATTCCCCGTTATCTCGAGCTTGCTGTCCCCGCTATTCCATATCTTGCGGCCAATTCCGCCGATTGCGTTCGTGCCGATCGTCATCCTCTGGTTCGGCCTGTCGGAGGCGGGAAAATTGTTCCTCGTCGTATGGGGCGTATTCTTCACGGTATGGCTTTCGACTCACATCGGCGTGCAGAAGGTCGACCGTGGCCTGATTCGGGCGGCGTTGATGCTCGGCACGCCCCGACGGCAGATGCTGCAGGAGATCGTGCTGCTGGGCGCGCTTCCCTACATTGTGGTCGGGTTGCGCACCGCCGTCAGCATCTCCTTCTATACGCTTGTCGCGGCTGAACTGGCCGGCGCTTTCGCCGGCATCGTCTACAGGATCGAGATTGCGCAGCAGAATTTGCAAACGGGCCAGGTCATGGGCGGGCTCGCAGCGCTCGGGTTGATGTCGTTCATCGCCGACCGGCTGTTTGCGGCTCTTGCCGAACGTATCGTCTGGTGGCGCTGATGTCGGGATCTCGATCGGGCATGAAACTGGCGCTGGCAAGTTCGCCTGCCTCCGTCGAATCGGCGCGGAAACAACCGGCCATTCAAGTCTCGAACCTGAGCATCGTCTTCGACACCAAGCGCGGGCAAATGATTGCGGTCGATCGCGTTTCGTTTGACGTGGCGCCTGGCGAGTTCGTTTGCATCGCCGGGCCCTCCGGCTGCGGCAAGTCGACGGTGCTCAATACGATCGCCGGGCTGGAAGTGCCGTTCGAAGGCGAGATCCTGGTCGAGGGCGCGCCCGTCTACAGTCCGCGTCCCGATGTCGGCATGGTGTTCCAGCAGCCGCATCTCTTTCCCTGGAAGTCCGTCCGCAGCAACATCGCCCACGGCCCCCGGATGCTCGGGAAGTCCAAGACGGAAGCGTATGCCATCGCCGACGATCTGATCGCGATGGTTGGCCTCAAGCGTTTCGCCGACGCTTATCCGAACACGCTGTCCGGCGGCATGCAACAGCGCGTGGCGATCGCGCGAGCGCTGGCCAATCAGCCCCGTGTGCTGCTGATGGACGAGCCCTTCGGGGCGCTCGACGCGCAGACCCGCGCGGTGATGCAAGACAATCTGCTGGCGCTGCGCGACCGGATCAAGGCGACAATCGTATTCGTGACGCATGATATCGATGAAGCCATCGTGCTGGCCGACCGCGTTCTCATCATGAGCGCGGGACCCGGCCGCATCCTGCGCGAAGTCGCGGTCAAGCTGCCGCGCCCACGGTCGAGTTCTGTCATGGTCGAGCCAGCTTATCTGTCGCTCAAGAAGGATTGTCTCGACGTCATCCGCGCAGAAGGGTTGCGGGCGTTCAATCAGTCGGACGCGGACTGATGACGCGGAGCCCGCGGGTCTGAGGCGGACGCAGCGGGCTGGCATGGTTCTTGAATATTCGATGCCGGGTCTCACATGCGGAGCCGGCCATGCACAGGGCGAACAGCGCGATAGCGGCAGGTGTGATGCTCGCGGAGTCGGACGATCTCGTCAGACCGCTGCCCGGCTTGCTGGATGGTCTCAACCGGGCTGATTGCAATCGCTTGCGTGCGATCGGACGCGAAAAGATCCTGGAAGCCGGCCAACTGGTTTGGTCTCAGGGCGACGCACAGGCCGGGATCTACCTGATCAGCGAGGGACGCATACGCAGCTACTATGCTGCACCGTCGGGGCGCGAAGTCACGCTCGCCTATTGGTTTCCCGGCAACTTCGTCGGCGGGCCCGACATATTCGGGACGGGCCCGCACATGTGGACATCGGTTGCAGCCGAGCGCAGCCGGTTGACGTTCATGCCCGGACCGGCGCTGCGGCGGCTTGCGCTGGAATCGCCGACGATTGCCGTCGCCTTGCTGGATGCCCTCGCATTCAAGGCGCGATGCTATTCGGCGATGGCCCAGATGCTTGGGACGCGCTCGGTGACCGAGCGGCTGCACAGCCTGCTGATCTTCCTGTCGCACGTCTACGGCGTGAAGCGCGACAACGAGGTCGTCGTCGGCATGCCGTTCACCCACGGGGATCTCGCCAACCTCATCGGATCCACCCGCCAATGGGTGACCGTGCAACTCGCGCGGCTCCAGGACGAAGGCGTGATCAGATACGAAAGATCCGTGATTTCGATCCTGGATATTTCTACGCTCGGGCAGGCGATGGGATAATGTCCGCCCTTTAGCCGCCAGACTTCAATTCGAACGCCGATCCGTCTGCGCCGGCCTCGAACCGCCGCGCCAGTCCGATCAGCGCGCGATCGTGCCAGGCCGGCGCCAGCAGGGTCACGCCCATGGGCATGCCGTTTGGCAATTTCGCATTCGGAACGGCGACGCCGCAGAGATCGAGTAGATTGGCAAAGTACGAGTAGTAGCCCAGACGATTGTTGAGGGTGATCGGATCACGATGCATCTCCTCCAGTGTGAACGGCCGCGGTGCAGTCGGAACCACGAGAGCATCGATGCCGGCAAAGATTGCTTCGGCGTCGCGGCGAAGCCGGTGCAGCCGGTGAATGGCGCCAAACGTGTCGATCGCCGAATAGCCGGCGGCTGAGCCCAGCACGGTCCTCGTGACATCAAGCAGGGCGCCGGATTCGATGTCGATGAGAGAAGCGATGGCGGAGTGCCGCTCCGCGACCCAGGGACCGCTGAACATCAACTCCCCCGCTTGGCGGAATGGGGCAAAGTCCACCTCGATCGCCGTTCCTCCGATATGAGCAAGACGTTCGCAGGCGCTCTCGTAGAGTTCGCCGCATTCCGACATGCCGAAGCATTCGAGATCTGCTGGCGCAACGCGGCCGAACCGGAATGATGCCGCCGCCCCGTTGGCGGAGAAAAAGGTTCTGGGCAGGCGGCTGTAGGGATCTTCGAAATCAAACCCTTCGATGATGTCGAGGATTGCTTCGCCGTCGCTGACGGTATTGCAGAATACCGACACGCAATCGATCGTCGGACAATTCGGCACCAGGCCACGTGATGACACCAGCCCAACGGTCGGCTTGATTCCGACGATGTTGTTGAACCCGGCAGGTATGCGCCCCGAGCCGCCGGTATCGGTGCCGAGCGCAAAGGCGACGTGCCCCGCCGCCACGGCGACCGCGGAGCCGGAACTGGAACCGCCCGCAACATAGCGGGCATCGGCAACCGACGCGCAGGGGCCATGGGGCGAGCGCACGCCGGACAGGCCTGTGGCGAACTGATCGAGATTGGTCTTTCCGAGGCAAATTGCGCCGGCTGCGGTGAGGCGTTCGACGCTATGCGCGGAATGCCAGGGCGTGTAGCTGAACGCCGGACATGCGGCAGTGGTCGGCATTCCCGCAACGTCGATATTGTCCTTCACACCAAAGGGAATGCCGAGCAGCGGAAGATTTTCGCCCGTCCGCGCGCGCGCCACCAGCTTATGGCATTCTTCGAGTGCCTCCTGCCGTGGGCGAAGATAGATCCAGCAATTGCGGTCGCGCTCGGCCTCGATCCGGTCATACGCCGTTCCGATCGCCTCCAGCAGCAGGGACGAACTCCTGGCAATGCCTTCGTAGTTTGTCCTGAGGCGCGCGACACACTGGCTCACGGAATATCTCCTCATCCAACCGGCAGGCGCGAAATTGCGGCAGCTCTGCGCGGCCAACAAGCAATTAAGTGCTTCGCCCAAATGGCCGCCTGACCGAAACGCGCAGCTCAAACAAAAAGGGCGCCGTGCCGAAGCACGACGCCCTCGTTTGTCGCTATACGCGCGATCAGTTGGTCTGCTGGATCGCCGACAGTTCCCAGGCGCCGCCCGGACGTCGGGCAAAGGTCCAGACCTCGGTGGCCTCGCCCGGCTGCTCGCTGCCGGCGACAATGGCGCCGGTATTGCGGTCGAGCGTCTTGTCGGTGAGCGCGAAGCGCAGCGCCACCGTCGCGTAATCGGTCTCGCCTTCGCGCCAGGATTCCGCGAGGTCGCCCTGCAACAGCTTCACGCCGCTGACCTTGTTGACGACATTGCGCGCGCGGTTCTGGCCGAGGTCCTGCTCGAAATAGGAGACCATTTCCGGCGTCGCCAACGTGTGCAGCTTGGCCACGTCCTCATTCGACCACGCGGTCTGGACATCGCCGAGCAGGCGCTCGAACGCTTCATAGTCGTCCGGCTTGATCTCGAGCGGGGCGTTGTTGGCGCCGAAGCCGAAGCCGCCGCCAAGACCGCCACCAAGACCACCACGGTTATTCGCCTGCGGTCCCGGACCGGCACCGGCGTCAGCGTTGGCATAGGCCGCCTGCGGGGTGTGCCGGCGCTGCCACCAGGACATCGCCAGCCGAACCACGAGCACCACGAGCACGATCTGGATGACCAGGCCGATGATCGACGACAGGCCGCCGAGGCCGCCGAACAGGCCACCGCCGAACAGCATGCCGAGCAGGCCGGCGCCGAGGAACCCGGCCGCAAGGCCGCCCAGGAAACCGCCACCGCGGCCGAACAGGCCGCCACGCGCGGGTGCGGCGGCAGCCGAATTCATGCCTGCGCCCGGCTGGGTGTAGGTCCGATTGAACTGCGAGGTCGAGCCCGGCGCGGTCGTGGTCGACGGCGGGGCCGAATAGGTGCGCGAACCGCGCGAACCAGACGACATGCCGCCACCGACGCGCGCGTCGGCGGACGAGATCGCCAGCGCAGTCGGCAGCGCAAGCGCCAGCACGACGGCAATCGTCTTGAAGAGGCTGCGGGAGCGTTGCGAGAAATTCATGTTGGTTTCCCAGATCCCCGGCATGGGGACGTGCCCCTAAGATGGGCAGCCTTCCGTAAAAAGGAAGCCACTATCGGAACTTATGGCTGCGGCCCTCAGTCGCGGGGATGTGGCAAAAGCCCATCTTTGGCGGCAGCTTGGCCGGGCGTGCGAAGGAGCCGCGGTCGCGGGTTACCGGTCACTTGTGCGACGGGAGTTCCGGTTTCCCGTCGTCATGGCGTCGAGGCCCTCACCCCGCCTTCGCCATCGTCTCCTTCACGGCCGCCACGAGCTGGCTGAGCGTGAACGGCTTGGGCAGGAAGTCGAACTGCTGGCCTTCGGGCAGGCTCTTCTCGAATGCGTCTTCCGCGTAGCCGGAGACGAAGATGAACTTGATGTCGGGATTCTTCTCGCGCATCGCCTTGAGCAGTGTCGGGCCGTCCATCTCCGGCATCACGACGTCGGACACGACGAGATCGATTCCGCCGCTCTGCTCTTCCAGTACCTCCAGCGCCTCGACACCGTTCTCGGCCTCGACCACTGTGTAGCCGCGCGAGCGCAGACCGCGCGCGTTGAGCGCGCGCAGGCCCTCTTCGTCCTCGACCAGGAGGATGGTGCCCTGTCCGGTGAGATCGGTGCGGGGCTTGGCGTCCGTCACGGACCCGGCTTCCTTCGCGGCACCATTGCTGGCGCCAACGACCGGCGCCGGCTGCTCGACCTGCACCTCCGGCTCGGCATGATGGCGCGGCAGGAAGATCTGGAACGAGGTGCCCTGCCCCGGCTCGGAATCCACGTAAATGAAGCCACCGGTCTGCTTGACGATGCCGTAGACGGTGGAGAGCCCGAGGCCGGTGCCCTTGCCGACTTCCTTGGTCGAGAAGAACGGCTCGAAGATCTTGTCGCGGATATCGGCGGGGATGCCGGTACCGGTGTCGGCGACCTCGATCCGCACGTAATCCGCTGCCGGCATGCCCTTGTAGGCCAGCCTGGCCGCTTCCTCGGTGGTGACGTTGGCGGTGCGGATGATCAGCTTGCCGCCGTCGGGCATGGCATCGCGCGCGTTGACCGCGAGGTTGACGATGACCTGCTCGAACTGGGAGACGTCGACCTTGACCGGCCAGAGATCGCGGCCGTGGATGGTCTCGTGCTTGACCTTCTCGCCGATCAGGCGACGCAGCAGCATGGCGAGATCAGAGAGCGCGTCGCCGAGGTCGAGCACCTGCGGCCGCAGTGTCTGCCGCCGCGAGAACGCCAGCAACTGCCGCACCAGCGTGGCGGCCCGCGTCGCGTTCTGCTTGATCTGCATGATATCCTGGAACGACGGGTCGGTCGGCTTGTGCGCGTTCAGCAGGAAGTCGTTCGCCATCATGATGGCGGAGAGCACGTTGTTGAAGTCGTGGGCGATGCCACCGGCGAGCTGGCCGACGGTCTCCATCTTCTGCGACTGGTTGATCTGGTTCTCCAGCGCGCGCCGCTCGGTGGTCTCGAGCATGTGCACGATGGCGACTTCGGCGTCGTTCTCGGCCGCGTCCACGGGCGTGACGAAGAACTGGCCCCAGCGCTCTCTGGTTCCTTCGAGCGCCACTTCGACCGGCGCGACGTCGGCCTGGCCCTCCGCGGCCTGGTTGATGGCCGCGATCAAAAGATGCCGGTCGCGCGAATTGACCGCGCGGAAGATCGACTTGCTGGCGCTGTCGAGCCCTAGCGCCTGCCCGAGCTTGGCGTAGCGCGCATTGGCGCGCACGACGTTGCCGCCGCGGTCGACGGTGGCGATCGCCATCGGGGTATGGTCGAAGAAGCGCATGAAGCGCACTTCGGCGGCACGGTCCGGATCGCTGCGCTCGTCGCGGGCACGGCTGATCACCAGCGTGCGCGACGGGCCCGGCGCGCCGTCGGCGCCGAAGGCGAGCTTGTGATAGAGCCGCACCGGCATGGTCTTGCCGGTACGCATGCGCAGGTCGATGTCGAAGACCTCGGTCTTCACCTCGCCCGGCACCGACACGATCGCGGTCAGCAGCGAAGCGCCATCGCCGGAGACAATGTCGGTGAGCTTCAGCCCGCCCGAGCCGATCTCGGCAAGGTCGTAGTCGAGCCAGTTCGCCAGCGTCGCGTTGACATAAGCGAGCTCGCCGGCCGGATTGACCGAGAAAAAACCGCAGGGCGCGTGATCGAGATATTCGATCGCGTGCTGGAGTTCCTGGAACACGTCCTCCTGGCGCTCGCGGTCGCGGGTGATGTCGGCGATCGACCACACCGCATATCTCGTCTCGCGCTTGCCGGTGCCGAGAGGCCGCACCCGCATGCGTAGCCAGCGGCCCTGGCTGCCGTCATTGCCGGAGATGCGCACCTCTTCCTGCTGCCGCTTGCCTTCGCGCGCGGCTTTCAACAGGCGGAACACCGCCTCGGAGACGTCGGGGTTGCCGATGAAGACGCGCTCCACGGGACGCACGTCCTGTGGGCCGGCGGCGCCGGTCAGCGTCAGATAGGCCGCGTTGGAATAGACCACATGGCCGCGCGGGTCGGTCACGGCGAGGCCGTCAAAGGCGTGGTCGGCGATGCGCCCCATCACGGGATCGTCGAGATTGCGATCGACGAAGCGGATGATGCCGGCGGCGAAGGCGAACAGGTTGAACAGGCCGACCATCGCCAGCACGGCGAGGATGCCGAGGATATAGGGCTGGGCCTGCGCGCGCCCGAGCGTCATCAACCCGACGGCAACGGCGACGAGGCCGGCGGCCACCAGCAGCACCAGCGCAATGCTGCCCGAGCGCGGCGACGGCTCGTGCGCCGCAACGGGCTCGCGTGTGAGGTCGTGGTCGGTCTCGGCAGTCATCTCAAGCTGGCACAGCCTGTCGGCAGAGAATCAACGCGCTACACGGCGCGCAGGGTCCTCCCTGCCTGAATCGGACCCGCAGACGCAAGGGCAGCAGGGGCGAAAGGTACGCTGATTCCCAGATTACGGCCATTTCCAGTACTTTTCAGGGGTATTATTGCCGGCTGGCACCGAATCCGCTCTTCAGACGCATGACGTAGCCGATGACTTCGGCGACCGCATGGTAGTGCTCGGTCGGGATTTCCTCGTCGATCTCGACGGTGGCGTAGAGGGCGCGGGCGAGCGGCACGTTCTCGACGATCGGGATGTCGTGCTCGCGCGCGATCTCCCGGATCTTGAAAGCGAGGTTGTCGACGCCCTTGGCGACGCAGATCGGCGCCGACATGCCGCGCTCGTAGGACAGCGCGATCGAGTAGTGGGTCGGGTTGGTGATGATCACGGAAGCCTTGGGAACCGCCGCCATCATGCGCTTCTTGGAGCGCTGCTGGCGCAGCTGCCTGAGCTTGCCCTTGATGTGCGGGTCGCCTTCGGACTGCTTGAACTCTTCCTTGATCTCCTGGAGCGACATCTTCTGCCGCTGGAACCAGCTGCGATACTGGAAGAAATAGTCGCCGATGGCGATGATCGCGAGCGCCGCGACCACCGCGCCGAGCAGATGAATGGTCAGGCTGGTGGAGGCGCCGAGCAGGGCGGCCGGATCGAGCCTGACCATCGCCTCCATGCGATGCCGCTCCGGCCACAGGATCATGGTCATGACCGCGCCGAGCACGATCAGCTTGCCGAGACCCTTGAGGAAGTTCGCCGCCGCTTGCTTGCCGAAGATGCGCTTGAGGCCCTCGGCCGGCGACAGCTTGCTGAACTTGGGCTTGAGAGATTCGGCCGACCAGACCAGGCGGTGCTGCAGCACGTTGCCGGCAATTGCAGCCAGCACCAGCATCAGCAGCGGCACGCCCACCGCCGCGAGCACAGCGACTTCGATCTGCTGCATCAGGGCGAGCAGCGCCCTGCCGTCGGTCTTGATCATCCAGGAATTGGCGAGCAGGTTGCGCATCGGCGCCAATAGCCCGCTACCGACCGATCCTGAGAAGCTCGAGACCACCAGCGTGGCGCCCGCAATCATGAACCAGGTGTTGATCTCCTGACTCTTGGCGACGTCACCGCGTTCGAGCGCCTCTTCGAGACGTTTTTGCGTCGGGTCTTCTGTTTGACTCTCTGGATCGTTGTCTTCCGCCATCGATCACCCGGTCACTTGAGTGGCATCATCTGGTGCATGACACCGATGAAATAGTCGAGATAGGTACCCATCATCGCCGTGAGCACCACGGCGAGCACCAGGAAGCCGGCGAAGATCGAGAGCGGCACGCCGACGAAATAAACTTGCATCTGCGGCATCAGCCGCGCCAGCACGCCGAGCCCGATGTTGAAGACGAGGCCGAACACCAGGAACGGGCCGGAAAGTTGCAAGCCCAGGCGGAACGCGGCGGCAAAGGCGCGCGTCGCCAGCGCGGCGACATCGCCGCTCGACACGGTCTCGCCCGGCGCGAAGATCGTGTAGCTGTCGTTCAGTGCCGCGATCACCAGATGATGACTGTCGGTGGCGAACAGCAGCGTGACCCCCAATATCGTCAGGAAGTTGCCGACCAGCACGCCCTGCTGTCCCTGCGTCGGATCGACCGAGGTGACGAAGCCGAGCCCCATCTGCTGCGCGATCACGGCACCGGCAACCTGCAGCGCCGACAACGTCACCCGCGCGGTCGCCCCCAGCACGATGCCGATCACGATCTCATGCAGCATCAGGACCAGCAGCGGCGCGATCGAACCCATGTCGACCTGATAGGCGTTGCGATGCAGCGGCAGGATGATCAGCGTGAGCAGCAGCGCGATCGACAATTTGATCCGTGTCGGGATATTGGTCTCGCCCAGGCCCGGCAACAGCATCACCATCGCGCCGACCCGGGCAAAGGCGAGCATGAAGGAGGCGGCAAGCGCCGGCAGCAGCGAGACGTCGATGCGCATGATGGGCGCATAGTGCCTCAGCCGCCGATGATTCGCGACGATATCCGCAGCATGTGGGAATGCAGTGCGTCGGCCATGAACGGCAAGGCCAACAGCATTGTGGCAAAGATGGCCAGGATCTTCGGCACGTAGATCAGTGTCTGCTCCTGGATCTGCGTCAGCGCCTGGAACAGCGACACGACGACGCCGACCACGAGGCCGACCAACATCAGGGGCGACGACACGATCACGATGGTCCAGATCGCATCACGCGCGACGTCGAGTGTTTCCGGTCCGGTCATTGCACAATTCCCTTGTCTTATTCCTCGCCTCCCACCGCTCTTGCGAGCGATGCGAAGACCTATCCCCCGTCATTGCGAGCGTAGCGAAGCAATCCAGACTGCTGCTTCGGAAAGACTCTCTGGATTGCTTCGCTGCGCTCGCAATGACGATTGGGGCGGGCGCGAGCGCCAAAAATCAGATCGGCATCTTCATGATGTCTTCATAGGCCGCAATCACACGGTCGCGGACCGAGACCAGCGTCGACACGGCGACGTCGGTGTCTGCGACCGCCGTCACCACGTCCATCACATTGGCCTTGCCGGCGGCCATCGCCACCGTCTGCGCATCGGATTTTCGGCCGGACTCCAGGACGCTGCCGACAGTGTCTTTCAGAAGAGAGGCGAAGGACTGCCCGCTCGGCTCGTTGCCCTTGCTGGCACCGCTGTTCTCCAGCACGCGAGCGAGGTTTGCATAGGCGTTGGCGGCAATTGTCGGTGTTGCCATGGTTCAAATGTCCTGTTCAGCTCTTGAGGATGTCGAGGGTGCGCTGGATCATCCGGCGTGTCGCGCTGATGATGTTGAGATTGGCCTCGTACGACCGCTGCGCGTCGCGCATGTCGGTCATCTCGACCACCGAGTTTACGTTCGGATATTTGACGTTACCGGTCGCATCCGCCGCCGGATTGTTCGGCTCGTATTTGGTGCGGAAATTGGACTGGTCGGGCTTGATCCTGCCGAGGGTAACGACCTGCGCGTCGAGTGTACGGTCGAGCGCCGAGGAGAAGGTCGGCACCTTGCGCCGGTAAGGATCGCCGCCGGCGGTCTGCGACGTCGAATCCGCATTTGCGATGTTCTCCGAGATCACCCGCATGCGCCCAGCCTGCGCCCGCAGACCGGAGGTCGCGATCGCCATCGAGCGGGCAAAGTCGCTGCTGTCATTCGCCATGATGCGCTTCCTCTAGCTCTAGCCTTTGCCGATCGCGGTCTTGAGCAGATGCAGGCTCTTCGAATAGAGCGAGGTCACCGCCGCATAATCCATCTGGTTGCTGGCGGCCTTCATCATCTCCTCTTCGAGATTGACGGCGTTGCCCGCGGGGCGGGTCTCAAAACCCGCATTCTTGTTCTGGTCGAATCCGGAGGCCGCGCCTGACGGCGCCATGTGGGAACCGCTGGTGCGGGTGAGCGCCAAGGGGCCCATCGAACCCGTGACGGCACCGCTCTTGTCCAGCTTCGGCTCGACCAGGTCGCGCGGCCGGAATTTGGGCGTGTCGGAATTGGAGACGTTCTCGGAAAGGACGCGCTGGCGCTCCTGGTGCCATTGCATCTTGGTGCGAAGCGCCGATAGCACCGGAAGATCGTTGATGGACATCGTTGCGGCTCCTTCCGCCTCGCAGGACCCATGGGTCCGAAGCTAGGCAGAATTTGCCGCCTGTATGGTTAACAGCTGGTTAAGGAGGTCGCAGGCAGTTGTCCCCGCCGGGACACGAACGCGCACGCCCCGTGATTCTACGCCTCCAAAAGCGGCATTAACCCAACCGCTTGGCGGCGCATGCACAGGCCAAGAAGTCGTTTTGGATCGAGCGATTCATGGGTTATTAAGAGTTGGGGACGGCAAAACTTGCCGTGGGACGTTAAGAAATCGCAGTTTGGGGCAACGTAAGCCAGTGGTTGGCGCATCTGACCACGGGCCCGAGACAAGCGCCATTTGTCGGGGACAAGTATGCAAGGCAGTCCTATCACCTTCATCGTCGCGTTCATCGTCGTTCTGGCGTTGATCGGCGTCGCTGCATGGCTGGTTCGCCGATTCGCCACCAGCCGGCTCGGCGCCAACACCCAGCGCGGCCGGATGCCCCGGCTCGCCGTGATCGATGCCGCCGCAGTCGACGGCCGCCGCCGTCTGGTGCTGGTCCGGCGTGACAATGTCGAGCATCTTCTGATGATCGGCGGCCCCACGGACATCGTCGTCGAACCCAACATCGTGCGCGCAGCGCCCGGCCGCGACCAGCTCCCGCAGCGCTCCAACGCTGCCGAGCCGCCGCGTCTCGCGCCGATGCCTGATAGCAGCAGCTGGGCCGACGAAGTACCGCGGCCCGAGCTGCTCGATCATCCCGAGCCGCAAATGCCCGAGCCGCCACCGCGGCCCGCGCGCCCCTCCTTTGCCGACGAAGTGCGCCGGCCCGCTCCTGCGCTGGCCGAACGCCGCAACGAGCCGCCACTGGCCGGCTTCACCTCCGAGCCGATCGCGCCGCGCCCCGAGCGCGAGCTTCGTCCCGAACCTGTTCCGCCGCGCGTTGCGCGCAACGAACCCCCTCTGATGCCGCGTCCGCCGCGCCAGAGCGAGCCGGTGAAGGCGCCGCCAGTGCGCGCCGAGCGCGTCGCCGCACCACCTCCGCCCGTGCCGCAGGCTCCGCCCGTTCCTCCGCCGGCGCCCGCTCCTGCGGCGCCATCGAGCGCCGAGCAAAATCTCGCGGAGATGGCGCAGCGACTCGAAGCAGCACTCCGCCGCCCCGCCGGCGAGACGCTTGCCCCTCCGGTCGCCCCGGAGCCCCCGGCCGCTCCTCCGCGTGTGGCCCGCAGCGAGCCGCCGGCACCCCCGGCCCCTCCCGCAAAGCCGGCTCCGGAAAAGACCAGCTTTGAAAATCTCGAAGACGAGATGGCCTCGTTGCTCGGCCGTCCGAAGCCGTCTTCGTGAGGCTGCCGGCCCTCCCGCGTAGAGTTTTTCTTCTTTCTGTCCTGATCGGCGCGGCTTCGCTCGCGATGCCGGCGCATGCGCAGGATATCAGCATCAATCTCGGCGGAGGAGGCGCTGGCGGTGGCGGCGTCACCGAGCGCGCGATCCAGCTGATCGCGCTGCTGACGGTGCTGTCGATCGCACCGTCGATCCTGATCATGATGACGTCGTTCACGCGCATCGTGGTCGTGCTGTCGCTGCTGCGCACCGCGATGGGCACCGCGACCGCCCCGCCGAACTCGGTGATCATCGCGCTGGCGATGTTCCTCACCTTCTTCGTGATGGGACCCGTCCTGCAAAAATCCTACGACGAAGGCATCCGTCCGCTGGTCGCCAATCAGCTCGGCGTTGAAGACGCGCTTCAGCGCGCCTCCGTCCCCCTGCGCGGCTTCATGCAGAAGAACGTGCGCGAGAAGGACCTCAAGCTCTTCCTGGATCTCTCCGGCGAGCCGCCGCCGGCAACCCCCGACGAGCTCGGCTTACGCATCCTCGTCCCCGCCTTTATGATCTCGGAGCTGAAACGTGCCTTCGAGATCGGCTTTCTGCTGTTCCTTCCCTTCCTGATCATCGACCTCGTCGTCGCGTCCGTGCTGATGTCGATGGGCATGATGATGCTGCCGCCCGCAACCATCTCGCTGCCGTTCAAGCTGATCTTCTTCGTGCTCGTCGACGGCTGGTCGCTGGTGGCAGGGAGTCTGGTACAGAGTTACGGAGGTTAGCGGGCGCGTGCCCAGGGGCGAACTGCGGAGCCGGCCTTGCATCCCTCCCGCACTCGACTTGGCCCTGCTATCTCCCCGTCATTGCGAGGAGCTCTTGCGACGAAGCAATCCAGGCTGCCGCCGCGGACAGACGCTGGATTGCTTCGCTGCGCTCGCGATGACGGAGAATGGGGCGACCAGCAGCGCTTCGCGCGATACGGCAGCGCCCGCCCTCCCCCTACACGTCGTGCTGCTTGCTGAACTGATCGCCAATCAGCACCAGCATGCGGTGAGGTCGCATTGACCTGCATCACGCTGCCGAAAGCCTCACATGCATCTTGCTGCCTGTCGCCTCGGCGAAGCGCAGAAGCGTTTTGGTGCTGGGCAGGGTCTGGCCATTTTCGAGCCGGGCAATCGTAGATTGACTGGTGCCCATCCGAGCCGCGAGTTCCGCTTGCGAAAGACCAGCACGCAAGCGGGCCCTGAGCAGTTCGGCAGCGATCTCGAACTCGGGCGCCAGCGCGTCATACTCCGCCTTCACCTTCGGGTTGGCGAGCAGACGCGCCTTCAGCTTCTCAAAAGCGATCGTCATGAGACGTCCTTTGCTCTTCGCAGCGCGAGCTCGATCTCGGAACGCGGCGTCTTCTGTGTCTTTTTCACAAACGCGCGCACAACGATCACTCTGCGTCCGATCGCAGTCACGTATAATGCGCGGGCAATTCCATCGCGACCGGCCAAGCGCAGTTCCCAGAGCTTCCCCTCTAGATGTTTCACGTGTGGCTCGCTAAGGCTCTCCAGCCTGCTGAAGCGATGCGCTCTGCGAGCCGCAGAAAACGTGCCTGCATATCGGCCGGCAGAGCTGCAATCTCTGCGGCGACGGCCTCATCGAGAATTTCAACCCGCCAGGACACGGATCGACATTATCTCATTTTTGAGATTTTGAAAAGCGCAAAGAACCGACGCCGTGGCGGATCCGCTGTGCTGCTGGCTAACGATCTTGCAAACTACCGCGTCATCTTGATCTGCCGCACGACGGGAATCGTGGGCAACGAGCCGGTGTGGTCGGACTCGTCCTTGGCCTGCGGAGAGGCCGGCGCGCGGGCGGTGGCGTCGGGGAAGCGCTGCTTCATCTCGCGCAGGAAGCCGTCGAGCGTGTCGACACTGGCAGCCAGCTTCGCGATATCGGCAAACTCTGCGCTGGAGGCGCCGGTCGGTTTGCTCGCGATGTCGAAGGCGAGCCGATCGGCGCTCTCGCTCATCAGCGGCGCATATTTCTCGCGGAAGCGCGACATGCCGATCGAGTCGTCGGCGAGCGCATAACCGACAGCCGCGCGGATGATGTCGCTTTTCTCCACACTGTTGAGCGGCTTGAAGTCACGGAAGCGCTCGCCGTAATAAAGCTCGATCTGCTCGGCGGATTCACGCCAGCGCCGCGCCGCCCAGAAGATGTCCGAGCGCAGCCGCAGCACCTCGCGTCCTGTAACGTTGGAGACGATGTCGAGCGCGAGATCGTGGCGGCCGACGTCGCTCTGCGCACGCGCCTCCAGCAGCAGCCGTTGCTGCCTGAGCTCGCCCGAGAGGTCGCTGATACGGCTCGCGCGCAACGCCGTGATCGCCATGTCAGGTCTGCGGTTGGCGAGATAGATCATGGAAAGGCGCGCGGCGACTTGCGCACGCGCCGCGCCTTCGAGGCGGTGGTCGACCTGGTATTGCAGGAGCTCGGCGGCCTGGTCGAGCAGATCGATCGAGGCGAGCCGGTCCGAGAGGCGCCGGATCAGTTCGTCGCCGCGGCGGCCGATCGGCGTCAGCTCGCGGAACTCGTAGAACATCCCCAGCGCTTCGATCGGCGGCAGCTCGTCGCCCTTGGGTCCCAGGAAGATCTGCGTGAACAGGTCGGAGGCGAGGTCCTGCGCCTGGCGCGAGGCTTCCGCGTTCGGCTGCAGCTTTGTCGCGGTACGCGCCGCGGTGAGCGCATCCCGGTAGCGCCCGTTCTCGGCAAACATCTGCGACAACATCTGGAGCGTCTTGACCTCGATCGAGTCGCCGCGCCAGGTCATCGCGAGCGTTTCGAGCTCGCGCAGCGCGTCTTCCTTGCCGATCTCGTCGCGCTTCTGCCGCAGCGCGACTTCGAGCTGCTTGGCCTCGGCCGCGGCCGGCCGGTCGGACGAGCCGACCGCGAATTTGTAGTCGTCGAGCGCGTCCTTGTCGTGGCCGAGCGCTTCGGCGAGCCGGCCGCGCAGCACCGCGAAGCCGGGCGCTGCCTCGGGCGAGACGCCGACCACCTCGAGCTCGCTGCGGCGCTTGGAGGCACCGGCATAATCCTTCACCTCGAGCGAAGCGCGCATCGCCTCCATCGTTACGATGCGCTGGATGTCGAGCGGCAGCGAGGCGATGGCGAATTCGACGTTCTTGAACTTCTCGCGCGCGTCCGCCCATTTGCCCTGGCGCGCATAGGCGAGCGCCTTCCAAAGCTGAGAATCGTGACTGTTGCCGATCACGGGGTTGGCGAGGTCCTTCAGGCCCTGTGCCGGCCGGCCGATCAGGATGCTCGCGATCGCATGCATGATCAGCGCACCGCTCTCCTCCTTGTTGAGGGGATCGGCCAGCATCAATTCGGTGACGGCCTTGGCTTCGTGATACATCGCGCGCGACATGTAGAATTGCGCGAGGTCGAGCCGCGGCAGCGAACGCATCGCCGGTTCGACGTTGGAGATCGCCGTGATCAGCTCGTTCTGGCGCGCTATGAAATTTTCCGACTGGCCCTTGCGCCAGGCTTCGGGGCTGAAGACCGGCCGCACTGCGGTGGGCGCGCGCTCGGCCGAGATGTCGACCGGCGACAGCGTCAGCCCGCCCTTCTTGCCGAGGATGACCTTGTCGGCTCCCACCTCGACGCCGACCTCGTCGGAATTCGGCCGGATCGCGATGCCATGCGCGGACTCCAGCAGCGCGAGGTCAACGAGGTCCTGTCGCTTGATGAAGCCGCGCACCGGCCGCTGCGCGGTGACGACATAGAGCGTGTCGCCGGCATCGGGATCGGTAAGCTTGTGCAGGAGGCCCGGATTGGCAAAAGGAATCGCGATGTTGGCGAGCGCCGGGTCGGTAATGTTGCGCGAGATCATTAGCGGCAGCGGCGTCGCCTGGATTTTGTCGGCGAGGGTCAAGAGCCAGTTGGTCTGCTTGCCGACCTCCTCGCTCGTCAGCGAATAGACCAGGGGCCGGGTGAGACGGATGCGCACCGCCTGTCCCTTCTCGAGCGGGACGCGGCCGACCTCGCCGATCATCGCACCGCCCTTGGTGCGGATCGCCTCGACGTCGATCGGCTTCGCCGTATCGAACACCAGCCAGACGGTGTCGCCGCGGCGAAACGCTGCCGCAGGCGTTGCGACCTGAAGCGGGAAGGTCACGCGCAGGCCGTCGCTGTCGCGGCGGACATCGACGCTGGCAACACTCGGCTGTGGTGGCGCGGCGGGCGCCTCTGCCGGCGCAGCTTTGACGGCTTCCTTGACCGGCTCCTTGACGGGCTCCTTGGCAGCTTCCTTCACGACCTCTTGAGGCGCTTCGGCCATGACCGGCTTGGCAGGCGCGACCGCAGTTTCCGCAGCAGGGGGCGCAGGCTTCGACATTTCTTTGGGCGCTTGTGCAACTTCGGCCGCAGGAGCGGGCATGGATTTCGGCGCTTCAGAGGGCGGCATGGCGGCGGGCGCTTCCGCCTTCACCTCGGGTTTGACGTCGATCCTGGCTTCGCGCGCGATCGCCTCGGAGGTCGGCGGCGCGATCTCGCGCTGCGCGTCCTTCGGCTTCTCGGCCGCCGGCTTTTCGGGCCCAGGCGCCGGTCCATGAGCGGCGGGCTTGGCCTGCGCGATCGCAGCCTCGGCCGAATTGGCCATCTTGCCCTTGTCCGGCTGGAAGGAGATGTCGACGACGTAGTTCTTCTCGTCGCGGAAGGAATGCACGTCGGAATCGCCGATCAGAGCGATCTCGACACTGGTCTGGTCGATGTCGGCCTTCTGCTTGATCGAGGCGACGTTCGGCGGCGCTGCGACGACCGCGTCCGCCAGATCGAAATTCAGGTTGGCGTTGAAAGCGAGCGTGAGCTTCTGCTCGTTGAGCACGGAGGACACACCGACGCCGTCGGGCATCTCGAACACGAAGCGGACGAAGGTCGGCTGCACCGAGGCGCGCACGCGGATCTGCGGACGCTTCTTGCTCTCCGCCGCGGCGCGCTGGGCGCGCAGCGCCCGTTCGGCGACGCGCGCGCGCTCGGCGAGTTCCTTGACCACGTCCATCGGCAGGCTCGGCGGCGGTCCCTTCCACCCCTCCGGCAAGAGGTCGATGAAGGTTCGTTCGCCGGCATTCATGGTGTTGACGGTAACGCGCCGTGCCAGCGACAGGCGGATGGCGCCGCCATCGGGATCGCGGCGGGCGGAGTTGACGTAGTCGGGCGCGCCTTCCGGGACGCGGTCGACGGGCACGTCGACCGCCCGGTCGAAGCGGATGACGAGAATGGAGCCGGCCGTCGTCACCTCAGAGGGGACGTCCTCCCCGAGCTTGATCACGAGACGGGCAAAGCCGCCGCTGGCCGAGAAAGTCGCCTCGCCCCTGACAGCATCGGCCGCCCGGACAGGCGCCGTGAAGCCGATCAGCAGGCCGGCTGCCAGCAGCGGCGCCGCGCGGACATGACGCGACAGCCTCCGCGCCAGGGCGCGGGCTCGCGACACAAATCCAGCGGCAGCCTCTCGCGCCATTGGCGGCATTTCTTCCGGTTCGACGGTCCACGCCGGCATTGGTGCCGGCCCCTGCCCCAGACTGTAGATTTTGGCAATTAAGGACTTCTTAAGTATGAGCCCTCAATTCGGCTTTTGCGTCGGCTTGCCGTCGATCTTGGGCAGCTCGCCGGCCGAAGCGGACTGATCGCCGCCGCCATTGGCCCGGCGGGCCATCTCGACCGTCAGCCGCTCGGCGGCCTCCGGGGACATCAATCCCATGATGTCCGACATTTTTCGCGGCGCGATCTGCGAGGCGATCTCGATCAGCACGCCCATCTCGAGCCGGTCAAAGACCCGCGCGGCGTCCTTAGGCTTCATGCCCTCATACATGGTCACGAGGCCCTTCATGCGCTGGGCTTCGGCGGCCTTCTGCTCGGCCTGCGTCGC
Source organism: Bradyrhizobium sp. MI1.3 (assembly GCF_055811695.1). NCBI lineage: Bacteria > Pseudomonadati > Pseudomonadota > Alphaproteobacteria > Hyphomicrobiales > Nitrobacteraceae > Bradyrhizobium > Bradyrhizobium sp. MI1.3. The sequence goes on from NZ_JBVVPQ010000030.1 coordinate 22,896, forward strand.
GGAGATACGGGTTTCTACCGCCTTCATCTCCTCGACCTTGTTTTCGATGCGCTTCTCGGCGGATTTCAACAGGCTCTCGCGGATGTCGATCTCGCGCTGGCGGGCCTCGATCTCCTGGCGGCGCGACTGCAAGCGTTCCAGGATCGCGCGCTCCGAGGCGGAGATCTGCGACTGGGCTTCCTCCTTGACGGCGGCGCCTTCGGACTTGGTGTCGGGTGCGGCCGGCTTCGGCGCCTCCTTCGGCGCGCCATGGGTCGAGCCCGTGATGTCGGGATCCTCACGGCTGGCCGGGAAGTTCAGATTCTCCTGCGCCCAGGACTTCTTGGTCTGGCTCGGCTTGTAGTCGAAGACATAGCCGCCGTTGATCACAAGACCCGTGACCTTCAGCGTGGCGAGGCCAGCGACGGCAACCAGCACGATCGGAATGACGCGGATGTTGCGAAAAGACTTCATACCCTGACTTTATGCGGCAAGACCGTTGGATCGTCGGCGCTCGGAGAAGGCTTCGGCCGCAGCCGCCACCGCCTTCGCCGACGAGGGCTTGGCTGCGGGCGCGGCGACCGTCTCCGGGTTCGTCACGGGGCGCGCGGCGATCGCGATCTTGGACAGGCGCCGCACCACGTTGTCGGCTTCGCCGAGCTGCTTGTAGAGCTGCTCGGACATCTGGGTCGCCGCAGCGAGCTGGCTGCCGAGGTTCTCGTTGACGTCGCGCACGGCGAGCTTCAGCCCGCCGATCGCGCGCTCGGCGATCTCGGTTGCGGTGATCAGCTCGCCGATGACCGCCTTCAGCGAATGCTCGTCCGCCTTCAGCCGCGTCAGTCGCTTGTTGAGCGTGACGCAGTAGACGATGGTCAGCATCAGCAGGATAGCCACCAGCGTCTCGATCGCCATTCCTAGGGAGTGGTTCATGGGGCCTCCATCATCTTGTTCTGCTCGTCGACCTTTTCGAACATCGCAAGTGTCGTACTTGGCTTGCGCAAGGGTTTCGTCACCCGTATCGCGACGCGATCGCCGACCCGGCCCATGCGTCCTTCGGTGATGGTGACGTCGCCGCAGCGAACGGTGACGTTGGCATCCGCGCGCATGTCCAGCGGCAGCGTGTCGCCGACCTTCAGCCGCATCAACTGCTTGAGCGGAATGTCGGCTTCGTAGAGCACGGCGTCGACGGAGATCTCGGCCTGGACGATCTCGGTGGCGAAATGGCCTTCCCAGATCTGGTCGCGGCCGAACTTTTCGCCCATGAACATCTGGAGCAGGACGCCCCGGATCGGCTCGATGGTCGCGTAAGGCAGCAACAGCTCGATGTTGCCGCCGCGATCTTCCATGTCGATGCGCAGGCGCACCAGGATCGCGGCGTTGGCAGGACGGCTGATCGCGGCGAAACGCGGGTTGGTCTCGAGCCGGTCGATGGTGAAGGTCACCGGCGACAGCGGCCGGAACGCCTGTTCGGCATCGGTCATGACGACTTCGACCAGCCGCTTGACCAACTCCGTCTCGATCGTGGTGTAGGGCCGGCCCTCGATGCGCAGCTGGCTCGAGCCGCGGCGGCCGCCGAGCAGCACGTCGATCATCGAGTAGATCAGGCTGGAATCGACCACGGCCATGCCGAAATTGTCCCACTCTTCGGCTTTGAAGACGGTGAGGACGGCGGGCAGCGGAATCGAGTTCATGTAGTCGCCGAAGCGCACCGAGGTGATGCGGTCGAGCGAGACTTCGACGTTGTCGGAGGTGAAATTGCGTAACGAGGTCGTCAGCAACCGCACCAGGCGGTCGAAGACGATTTCGAGCATCGGCAGACGCTCGTAGGAGACCATCGCCGAATCGATGATGGCGCGAATGCCGGAATGGTCGTCGAGCGTGACGTCGCCGACCGCGAAGCCGAGGAGGTTGTCGATCTCCTCCTGCGACAGCACCCGTTCGCCGGAATTCTTGCCGGCGCCGAGATCGCGGCTGCCATCCTCGACCATGGCCGCCCATTGCAGGGCCATGGTCTCCGATAGTTCATTTTCAGCAGCAGCCTTCGCGGCCTCGGCGGGATCCTCGGAATCAAGCGAGGCCTCCCATTGGGCGGCAATTGCATCCTGGTCTGGTTGGTCGGTGCCTGCCATGATCCCTAGCCCGTCATGCTCACTGGATCACGACTTCCTTGAACAGCACCGCGCTGACCTGGACCGGAGCGACCGCCGCGTTGACGCGCTTGGTCAACTCTTCCTTGAGGCGGAAGATGCCGGCGGAACCGTTGAGGTCAGAGGAGCGCAGCTCGCGCGCATAGGTCTGGAAGATGTCGGTGATGCGCGGCATCGTCGGCTTGATCGCCTCGACCTGCTTCTCTTCCTTCAGCTCCAGCACGATCTTGAGCTTCAGATATTGCACGCGCTCGCCCGGCGCGCCGGCGAGGTTGACCATGATGTCGGGAACCTCAACAAAAGCCGGCGGCTTCGGCGGAGGCGCCGCCTCGGCGTGATGCTCGTCGTCGCCGTGACGGAAAAAGAAGAACCAGGTCGCGGCGCCGCCGCCGAGAACGGCGAGCAGGCCCACCACCATGATCATCAGCTTGAACTTGTTCTTGGGCGGAGCGGCTTCCGCGCCCTCAGCGGCTCCGCCGCCTTCCGCTTCATTCTCTGCCATGATCGCCGCGCTCGCTCATCTCTCAAATGGGTCGAAAGAGCGAAGCTCCTGGCAGACAGTGACGCGATACAAATGCCCCAGCGCAGTGCTCCTCTTACGCGCAAACGCTACGGTAATAATGGTTAACGGAACCTTTCGATTGGGCCTTCACTAGGAAAAATCTGCCGGGCAAACATGGCTAACAGACCCTTTCTGCCGCCTCCCCGCGCCCTCGAAAAACAGACAAGAGACTGAAACAACACAATTTTCCAGCTTGGCACGAGTTTCGCTGAGAAAGGATCGAGACCCAGGGTTTGGGAGAACCCGAGGTCTCGTTCACGGGATCGGCCAGGGCGCTTGGGAGAGCGAGCTGGCAGATCTCACTCAGGGGAGATTTCCGATGCAGAACGCGCTTCTGATCGGGTTGTCGCGACAGATGACGTTGGAACGGCAGATGGATGTCATCGCCAACAACGTCGCCAACGCCAACACCAACGGCTTCAAGGCCGACCATTCGCTGTTCGAGGAGTACCTCAACTCGAACGCGCGTGAGGACAATTTCGTCGCCTCCGACCGCCGGGTCTCCTATGTGCAGGACCGCGGCACCTTCCGCGACGTCGGTCAGGGGCCGATGGAACCGACCAAGAATCCGCTCGACATGGCGATCAGCGGCAACGCCTATTTCGCGGTTCAGGCCAATGGCGCCGAGCGCTACACCCGCGACGGCAAATTCTCGCTCAACAACACCGGCCAGCTCGTCACCTCCGACGGCAACCTCGTGCTGGGCACCAGCGGCCCGATCACCTTCCAGCCGACCGACCACGATATCAACGTCGCGCCGGACGGTACCGTCACGGTGCTCGAGGGCACGGCCAAGAACGACTCGATCCGCGGCAAGATCCGCATGGCCTCGTTCGACGATCCGGCCAAGCTGACCAAGCTCGGCGCCAACCTTTACAACATCGGCTCCGCGGCTCCGCAGGCCGACACCAAGTCGACCGTGCAGCAGGGCTACGTCGAGAAGTCGAACGTGAACTCGGTCGGTGAGATGAGCCGCATGGTCGAAGTCATGCGCAGCTACACCGCCATCGCCAACCTGCTCCAGCAGCAGAGTGACATGCACAAGTCGGCGATCGAGAAGCTCGCCGACGTTCCGGCCTGATTGAGGGAGAACTGACATGCAGGCGCTTCACACCGCAGCAACCGGAATGGCGGCACAGGAACTCAACGTTCAGGTGATCTCCAACAACATCGCGAACCTGCGCACCACCGGCTTCAAGAAGCAGACCGCGGCGTTCCAGGACCTGATCTACGAACACGTCCGCCGCGTCGGCGCCCAGTCGTCCGACCAGGGCACCATCCTGCCGGTCGGCGTCGACATCGGCGGCGGCGTCAAGACCGTCGGCACGCCGCGCAGCATGACCCAGGGCACGCTGTCGCAGACCGGCAACGACCTCGACATGGCCATTACGGGCGAAGGCTTCTTCAAGATCCTGATGCCCGACGGCAGCTTCCAGTACACCCGCGACGGCACCTTCCAGATGGACAATCAGGGGCGCATCGTCACGGCGCAGGGCAACCCGGTGCAACCGACGATCACGATCCCGAACAACGCCTCGGGCCTCACCATCAACGTGCAGGGCCAGGTCTCGGTGACGCTGCCGGGTTCGTCGACCTCGGCCGTCCAGGGCCAGATCGGCCTGACCCGATTCATCAACAAGGCCGGCCTCCAGCCGGTCGGCAACAATCAGTTCACCGAGACGCCCTCCTCCGGCCCGCCGCAGGACGGCACCGCGAGCTCCGAGGGTTTCGGCAACATCACCCAGAGCAGCCTCGAGCAGGCCAATGTCGACGTCGTCTCGGAAATGAGCGACCTGATCGCCGCCCAGCGCGCCTACGAGATGAACGCCAAGGTGATCAGCGCCGCCGACCAGATGATGCAATCGACCACGGCGCTGTTCCGCTGAGGTGATGACGATGATCCGCACCACCCTCGCCACCATCTCCGCTCTCCTCGTGCTGGCGCTGCCCGCACGGGCCGCCGACGACTTCATCGCGACGCCGACGCTGCGCGCGAGCATCACCGTGACCTCGGACGTGGTGCGGGTCGGCGATCTCATCGACAACGCCGGCTCGGCCGCGCTGATCCCGCTCTACCGCTCGCCCGATCTCGGCACCACCGGTGCGCTGCCGGTCGCGCAAGTGCTGGCGGTGTTGCGCGCAAAGCAGGTGATCGGCGTGATGACCGGCGACCTCAAGGAGGTCCAGGTCACCCGTCTCGCTCGCACGCTCGTGAACAAGGACCTCGAAACCGCGGTCGCCTCGGCGCTCGAGCGCCGCTTCGGACTTGGCGACGCCGCCAACATCACCGTCACGTTCGACCGCGGCATTGCCGACATGCGGTTGGATGCCTCCAACACCGGCACGCTGCAGCCGGTCGCGACCCGCTACGACGCCCGCAGCGGCCGTTTCGACATCGCTTTCGAGATCAACAACGACAACAATCCGGCACCGACCAAGCTGCGTTTCACCGGCAACGCGATCGAGACGGTGGAAGTAGCCGTGCTGACGCGCGACATCGATCGTGTCGATCTCCTGAAGGCCTCCGACGTCGCCATGGAGCGCCGGCCGAAGGCCGAGGTCACGGGTGAGGCCGCCTCGCGCGATCGCACGCTCGGCATGCAACTCCGCCGGCCGATGCGGGCGGGCACTCCCATCCGCGTCGCCGACATCGTCAAGCCCGACTTCGTGCAGCGCGACCAGAACGTCACTGTTATTTATCAGGTCCCCGGAATCTACCTCACCACGCGCGGCAAGGCGATCGAGAGCGGCGCCGAGGGCGACACCATCAGCGTGCTCAATCTGCAGACCAAGCGCACGCTGAGCGGCGTCGTCACCGGCCGCGGCCAGGTGACGGTCCAGGGCGCCAGCCAGGCCGCGCCGATGCCGGCCGCGGTCGAGCAGACCTCCTCGCTCAAGCGCGACGAGGCGCCCGCCCCCGTCGATACCGCAGCCCTCGTCCGGAACCTGGTCCAGACCCCGGCATCCCCGGCCCAGATCGCACAAGCCCAGATCCCGCAAGTTCGCGTCTCGCAAGCTCCAGCCAAGTCAGAGTAAGTCATGTCCACGTTCAGTTCGGCTTTTCGTCTTCGTCGCATCGCGATCTCTGCCCTGCTGCTGGCGACTTGCGCGCTGGCGAGCGGCTGCTCCTCGATCGACCGCTTGTCGCAGATCGGCGAGCAGCCGAAATTATCGGCGATCGACAATCCGACGACGCAGCCCGGTTACAAGCCGGTGCAGATGCCGATGCCGAAGCCGGAAGTCGCCTCCTACAACCCGAACTCGCTGTGGCGCAACGGCAGCCGTGCCTTCTTCAAGGACCAGCGCGCCCACCAGGTCGGCGATCTCCTGACGGTGGCCGTGAACATCACCGACAAGGCCAATATCGAAAACGATACCCAGCGCAGCCGCACCAACAAGGAAGATTCCGGAATCACCGACTTCATCGGCGCCAAGACATTGGGCGCCCAAGCGCAGAAGGTGTTGCCCGGCCGCATCCTCACCGCCGACTCGACCGCGTCCAGCGAGGGCAAAGGAAGCGTGGACCGCAAGGAAGCGTTGCAGACCAACGTCGCGGCCGTCGTCACCCAGGTCCTGCCCAACGGCAACCTCGTGGTCGAAGGCAAGCAGGAGATCCGCGTCAACTACGAAATCCGCGAGCTCATCGTCGCCGGCATCGTCCGTCCCGAAGACATCCAGAGCGACAACACGATCGATTCCACCAAGATCGCGCAGGCCCGCATCGCCTACGGCGGCCGCGGCCAGATCATGGACGTGCAGCAGCCGCGCTACGGCCAGCAAGTCATGGACGTGCTGCTACCCTTCTAGCTTCTCCCGAGCTCCCACATCGTGTTCGCGAACCTAGGCGCGGACGACGATGTACGACGCGGCCCTCGCTAGCTCCCCTGGCGAGGGCCGCATGCATTTTGCGACGGCTGCATACAGCGCGTCGGGCACGCGCGATTGCAGCGACGCCGCTCCCCCCTATCCGCCCTCTCGACTGTCATCGCCCGCGAAGGCGGGCGATCCAGTATTTCGAGACGTCAGTGATGAACCGAGAAGCCGCGGCGTACTGGATTCCCCGCCTTCGCGGGGCATGACGACGTAGTGCCCGCAGCGCGCCCGCAGCGCCTACGTAAACTCCGCCTCCACCGTCCCCAGCCCGTCCAGCTCCATTCGCACCTTGTCGCCGGCTTTCAGCCACAGCGTCTTGACCAGGCTCCCCGTCAGCACGAGCTGTCCCGCGTGCAGACCCTTGCCCTCGGCGGCGAGATGGTTGGCGAGCCAGGCGAGTGCGTTGTGGGGATGGCCGAGCACGTCGGCGCCGGTGCCGTGGCTGACCTCTTCGCCGTTGACGATGGCGCGGCCTTTGACGGCCTTCAGGTCCGGCACCGACGAGCGCGGCACGACCTCACCCAGCACGCAGCCGGCGGCGAAGAAATCGTCGGCGATCAGCGTCGGCGCCCCCATCGTTTCCCACTTCACATAGCGGTCGTCGACGATCTCGATCGCGGGATGATAGGCCTCGACGGCTTCGCCGACCCATTCGGCCGTGAACGGCGCCTCGCCGGCGGCGAGATTGCGCTTCAGCCGCACCGCGATCTCGCATTCGACGCCGACGCGGACATAGTCGGCAGCCGCGAGCCGCACACCGCTGTCGTGGACGCCCTTCTGGAACACGCCGCCGCCGCAAGGATGCGGAATGCCGATGTATTCCTGCATCACCTGGCTGGTGCAGCCGATCTTGTAACCGACCAGCGGGCCGACATGCGGCAGCAGTAGATCGTGCAGCGCGCGCTGGACCTGATAGCCCTCGGCTTCATCGGCCGGAGGAACTTCGAGCGCCGCGAGCGGTGCATGGTTGCGGCGCGCCAGCGCGATCGCCTTTGCGGCTGCGAGAATTCTGTCCATCGGCGCCGCCTCCTACACACCACAATCGAGGGCGGCACTTCAGCATCCCCGCCGGGGCGTGACAAGCGCAAGAGACCCCACGGCAGCACGTCATCGCCAACCCAAGCTGGATGAGCTGCGAACGCTGATCGGGCACATCATGGCAAGCCACACGGGCTGTGCCGGCGTTTAAGGAAATATTGAGCTGGTCCGGGCTTTATCGGGATGCGCGCCTTGTAGCGTCGCATCAGGCCTGATTGCAGCAATGCGTGAAGCTGCTGGATCGGTGCCTCAGCATTCGAGTCGATGTCCTTGATGCGACTCGCAAAACCTCCCGCACCTGAAGTGAAGGCTGTTTCTCATCCGAACTCACGTGAGCTCGGAGGAGTTGAGTCTAGCCCATTGATCGCGATTCACTTTTCGCGATTGCGCTCGCGCGCCGAATGCGCGGTTGCAAGCGACAGGCAAAATGCTGATCACGGCGCGAAAAGGCGCGCCTTGCGTTCAAAAACAAAGAGCCGCATCGCTGCGGCTCGGAATCTATTCGTCGCGATAGACCTTCTCGCGTTTCTCGTGGCGCTCCTGCGCCTCCACCGAGAGCGTCGCGATGGGACGGGCCTCGAGCCGCTTCAACGAGATCGGCTCGCCGGTGTCCTCGCAATAGCCGTAGGTGTTGTCCTCGATACGCTGGAGCGCGGCGTCGATCTTGGCGATCAACTTACGCTGGCGGTCGCGGGCACGGAGTTCGATGGCGCGGTCGGTTTCGGACGATGCCCGATCGGCGAGATCGGGGTGGTTCACGTTCTCCTCCTGCAAGGCTTGCAGGGTGAGCTTGGACTCTTTGAGGATCTCATCCTTCCAAGCGAGGAGCTTCAACCGGAAGTACTCCTTCTGCCTGTCGTTCATGAAAGGCTCTTTTTCGGTCGGTCGGTAGTTTTTCAACTTTTCCAAGGGCGGCCTATCTGTCTAAGCAACGACTCGTACGCGGAACGGGGTCCGCTGAGCGGGGCGTTATATAGCGGCCTCCTGTGACAGACAATGTTTCCCTGATCGCCCGACCGGCGCCCCCAAGCCCTTGCACAGGAAAGGTTTATCCTGAGGGGCCCGGGAGCGGCCGACGGCCTAGTAGCCGACCGTGAAACGCTGCCTTTCATGGACCGGCCGCTCGATCTCGTCGGCGAGCGCGATGGCGTAATCCGCGAAGGTGATCCAGCTCTTCCCGTTCGCATCTGCGAGAAGCTGATCGGTCCCAAGCCGGAACTTGCCGGTGCGCTCGCCCTCGATGAACAGGGCCGACGGCGAGATGAAGGTCCAGTTCAGCTCCTTTTCCCGCCGTAGCAGGTCGAGAAAGGCCGAACCCGCCTCCGCCTCAGCCTTGTACTGAGCCGGAAAGCCGGGAGTTGTCACCAGTTTGACGCCCGGAGCGACCTCCAGGCTGCCGGCTCCGCCGACGACGAGGTAACGACCGACCTTGGAGTCCTTGGCCGCACCGATCAGCTTGAGCGCGTCACTGGCCAGGAAGTGCACGGAACTCACGGCGACGTCGTGCCCGGCCCACAGCTTGGCAAGGCCTGGCTGGTCGAGCACGTCCCCCTTGGTGGGGGTGACGTTCGGCAGGGCGGCGATCTGCTCAGGGTTGCGGGCGATGGCCGTAAGCGTGTGGCCGCGGCGGGACAGTTCCTTGGTGATCTCCGACCCGGCCCGGCCCGAGGCGCCGGCAACTGCGATTTTCATGGAAGGCTCCTTTGCTTCTGTGGTAACTACGGGTAACTAGATATCGCAAAGAGCGCTGGTGTTAAGAGAGCACTTTGTGCTTACCTGATTACGCAGGAGTAACCGGCGGCGGCCGGCAAATCAGCGGAATGGATCGTGAGGACCCGACGATGAAGCCAGACGTCTATGCAGCGAACTGCCCCACGCGACAGATCCTCGACCGCGTCGGTGATAAATGGGCGGTGCTGATCCTGCTGCTGCTGCGCGAGGAGCCGATGCGCTTCAATCAGTTGCGCCGGACGATTGAAGGCATTTCGCAGAAGATGCTGAGCCAGGTTCTCAAGTCGCTCGAGCGCGATGGATTGCTCAAGCGTCACGCCATCGCAACCGTGCCGGTAACCGTGGAATACTCGATCACGCAACTCGGCGTGACGCTCGCCGCAGCCGTCGATCCGCTGCGCGATTGGGCCGAACAGAATCTGAAAGACGTGCTCGCCGCCCAGCGCCGCTACGATTCGCAGTTGAAGGATGAAGCGGCGTAAGACGCTACGCCTGCCCGGCCTTGGCGAGCTCGACCTCGACGCGCAGCTCGATCTCGGACAGCACCGAATCCAGGCCGGGATCGCCGGAGGACGATTTCAGGTTCGCCGCAGCGTCACGCAGCCGCATCACGGTCGAGGCGTCGAGCTTGCCGGAGAGAAGTCCCATCTTGAGATCGTCGAGCACGTCGAGCGCGGTCTTTCCACGCACGACCGAGCGCTTGCGACGCTCGACCGGATCCTCCTCGATGCCTTGCAGCGCCAGCAGCCCGTCGATGTTGGCGGCGGCCTTCGGCGCCGCGGCGCCCCGCGTCTCCGGCGCCGACGAGGTGTCGGGCAACACGAAGGTGCCGGAGCTCGTCCGCCTGGCCTGGCTGGCCGGCGTTCCAAGCGTGGTGCCCTTCGGTCCGTAGATGCGCATCGGAAGCAATCCGGGTGATCGATGTGCCACATTCGCCGTTTTATGGTTAACGGCCCGTAAACAGCCCGGCAAAATCTGCCGACAGGCGGCAGTTTCGCTCCTCAGAGACAACACAGGCTGAGGTCGCTCGAAACAGATTTATTCAACCTATTCAGCTACCTACCCCCGCTGCCCCGACTTGGCACAGCGCTCGCAAGGACAGCGTCGGACCAGCTCGTCATGGGAGTGTCGCGATGGTTCTTTGATTTGAGGAGCCTCGGGGAGCAGAGGATGCCAAGCGTTCGTTGGGTGAGACTTGTGGGGGTGGCCTGCGCCGCGCTGTCAGCGCTGGTGCTTTCGGCCAATTCTGCAAGCGCGACATCGCGCATCAAGGATCTCGCCAACATCGAAGGCGTGCGGCAGAACCAGCTCATCGGCTATGGCCTCGTCGTCGGCCTCAACGGCACCGGCGACACCCTCAACAATATCCCCTTCACCAAGCAGTCGCTGCAAGCGATGCTCGAGCGCATGGGCGTCAACATCCGCGGCGCCACCATCCGCACCGGCAACGTCGCCGCCGTGATGGTGACAGGCAATCTGCCGGCCTTCGCCACCCAGGGCACGCGCATGGACGTCACCGTCTCCGCGCTCGGCGACGCCAAGAATCTCCAGGGCGGCACCCTGCTCGTCACCCCACTCCTCGGTGCCGACGGCAACGTCTATTCGGTCGCACAGGGCTCGCTCGCGATATCCGGCTTCCAGGCCGAGGGTGAGGCGGCGAAAATCGTGCGTGGCGTGCCGACCGTCGGACGCATCGTCAACGGTGCCATCATCGAGCGGGAGATCGAGTTCGCGCTCAATCGCCTGCCGAACGTCCGTCTTGCGCTGCGCAATGCCGACTTCACCACGGCCAAGCGGATCGCCGCCGCGATCAACGACTATCTCGGCGTCAAGACCGCCGAGCCGATCGACCCATCGACCGTGCAGCTTGCGATCCCACCGGAGTTCAAGGGCAACGTCGTCGCCTTTCTCACCGAGATCGAGCAGCTCCAGGTCGATCCGGATCTCGCCGCCAAGATCATCATCGACGAACGCAGCGGCATCATCGTGATGGGCCGCGACGTCCGCGTCGCCACCGTTGCGGTCGCACAGGGCAACCTCACCGTCACGATCTCCGAGAGCCCGCAGGTCAGCCAGCCCAACCCGCTGTCGCGGGGGCGGACCGTGGTCGCGCCGCGCAGCAGCGTCAGCGTCACCGAGGACGGCAAGAAGTTCGCCGTCGTCAAGGACGGCGTCTCGCTTCAGCAGCTCGTCGACGGCCTCAACGGCCTCGGCATCGGCCCGCGCGATCTCATCAGCATCCTGCAGGCGATCAAGGCCGCCGGTGCGATCGAAGCCGACATCGAGGTGATGTGATGCAGGCCGGCATGGTCAACACCGCACGCGTCGCCAGCTCCGCCTTCTCGGTGGAGAGCCGCAACGGCCGGCCGGACTTCGATCTCGCCGCGGCACTGCAAAAGGTCTCGCCGAAGCAGCAGGTCAAGGCGCAGAAGATCGCCACCGACTTCGAGGCGATGTTCCTCAACAGCATGTTCTCGCAGATGACCTCGGGTCTGAAGGGCGAAGGCCCGTTCGGCGACACCCCTGGCACCGGCGTGTGGCGCTCAATGCTGACCGAGCAATATTCCAAGAACTTCGCCAACGCCGGCGGCGTCGGCATCGCCACCGACGTCTATCGCACCCTGATCATGCAGCAGGCAAAAACGATCCGCACGGCATAAGGTCAAACGAGATGAACCACTTCAACGCCTCGCGTCAGCCGGTGCAAGCGCAGCGCCCGAACACCGCATCCGGCAGCGCCGAGGCGCGCAAGATCGCCGAGCAGTTGATGGATGCGATGAGTGCCCTGCTCGGCCTGATCGAGCGCGAGACCGAGCTGGTACGTGCCGGCCAAGTCCGCGAGGCGATGACCCTCGAGAGCAAGAAGCAGGAACTGTCGCGAAACTATGTCGGCGCCGTCACCCAGTTGAAGGCGAACCAGGCCCAGCTCGCCAAATCCGCGCCCGAGCTGCTCTCGACGCTGCATCGGCACCATGATGCATTCCGCGCGATGCTCCAGGTCAACCTCACCGTGCTCGCAACCGCTCACGCGGTGTCGGAGAGCGTCGTGCGCGGCGTCAACGCCGAGATCCAGAAGCGCAACGTGCCGAACACCTACACGGCCGCGGGACGCCGCGCCACGCCGGGCCCGCGCCACATCACGCCGCTCGCGGTCAGCCGCTCGCTCTGAGCGCGCGCAATAACAAATGACAATTTTACGAAAAACCGCGGGGCAACATCGTCGCGCGGTTAGGCACGTTTCCTTACCGGATGTTCAATCCCGGTGTTCCATGGTTGCGTATTGAGAGGGGTTGGGATTTGACTCACGTGAGGCAACCAGGAGGCTGCCATGAGTACAGATTTCAGCATCAGGCCGGTGGGGATACCGGTTGCCGTGCAGATCGTAACGACGTCGAATGCGGCGGCGAAGGAGGCCGTGCAAACCGATCTGCCCGTGAGCCAGACAGTGGCCGCTGGCGATGCGAGCGCGCCTGCACGCAATGATTTGCGAAGCAACGAGAACATCTCACGCCAGGTCGTGTTCGACCAGGCGGCGGCGTCGTTCGTCTTCCAGGTCGTCAACGACAGGACCGACGCGGTGGTGAACCAGTTCCCCGACGAAGCAATGCTGCGCCGGCGGGCCTATTTCCATGCGCAGGATTTGAAATCCGAGCCCTCGCGTCCGGCCAGCACGGACCGCAGCGCCTGACCATCAGGCGTCGAGCGTCGGAACGGCAACATCGAGATCGCTCGAACGGTCGCGGGACCGGTGACGACGTTGTTGATCTGCGCCTTGCCGCTATCCGTCACTTGAACTTGATATTGCCGCCGCGGAACGAGCCGTGCTCGATCACGGACGGCCGGACAGACCAGCGGCGATATTGCGGTTGATCTCGATCAGGGGACGGAAGTGATCGAACTGCGGGCTCATCTGCAGCGCGGCGGTCTGGCTCAGCACGAACACGCTGATGTTGGCGATCTTCTGCCGGACCTCGATCGGCTGCGGATTGTTCTCGCGCATGGCCTCGCCCAGAAAGATCGTCCAGAGCTTGCGATTGAACATCAGGGCCTGCGTGGTCTGCTCGCTGAACGGCTCGGCGCTGTTGATCGCATCCTGAAGCTTGTTCGCGGCCTTGAGCAGGGTCTGCGCTTCGATGTCGCGAGGAGATGCGGTGGTCGTTGCAACACGCGCGTAGGCCGAGGCAGCGGAATTCGACATCAATCACACCCTGGAGGTTACCTAGCCCGTTGAACGCGCTTAAGGATTTCTTTCCCGACCCTAGGCAGCACCGCTTAAGATTTGCTTACATGTGTGCTTGGAAGCACTCCGGATTATTACGGGTCTCGGAGTTCTTCGTCATCGTGAAGCTAGACGCGCATGTGCACGCTGTAAACACGTCACGCGCGGTGTGCGTCGATCTCAGCTAATCCTGCCTTAGCGATCTCCGTAAAATGAACGGCGGAGCCTTAGCCCCGCCGCGAAATCGATGAGCGAGCTTGCGCCGCGAAATTAGCGGAGCAGCTGCAGCACGCTCTGTTGCGACTGGTTGGCCAGCGACAGCGCGGACACCGCGATCGACTGGCGGGTCGACAGCGCCTGGCTGTTGGCCGCTTCCTCGTTGGTGTCGGCGAGCGTCAGGTTGGACGAGCCGGTCTGCAGAACGTTGATCAGGTTCTTGGAGAAGTCCTGACGCACCTGCACGATCGACAGGTTGGAGCCGAGCGCAGAACCTTCCGAGCGCAGCGTACTCGAGGCCGCGTTCAGGCTGGTCAGCACCCTGTTGGTGGCGCCGTTGTCGATGAAGTCGATACCGTTGACGAGGTTGCTGAGGCCGAGGCCCGCCGCGTTGAAGACCACGCCGTTGATGCCGAGCGTGGAGCTGCCGGTCTCGTTGAAGATCAGCTTCAGCGTGTCGCCGTTGAGCAGGTTCACGCCGTTGAATGAGGCATCCTGCGACGTCGTATCGATCTGCGCCAGGATGTTGTTGAACTGGTTGACCAGGTTTGAGCGCGCCGTCTGCGCGACCGGATCCTGGATCGGCGGCTGGGCGGTCGTGAAAGCGATCACACCCGTGATGGTGCCGGCGACCGCGCCCCCGGCAGTTATCGAGCCCAGCGTCGAAGAGGCATACTCGTTGACGGTGGTGATCGTGAGCACGCCGTTGGCGTCGATCGTCGCCGTCAGGTGGTTCGCCTGCAGCTGAGAGTTCAGTTGATCAAGCGTCTTGACAGTCCCGTTGGTGCCATCGCCAAAGGTCACGTTGACCGGCGTGCCGCCGTTGAACGAGGTAAAGGTCAAGGTCTTGCCCGAGATGCTGCCCGCTCCGGGCGCGCGGCCCGCGGTGAAGGCCGTGCCGGTGCCGGTCGGACCGGTCAGTCCGAACGAGGACAACGCATTGCCGGTTCCCGTGATCGACAGATCCGCCGTGGTGCCGGTGCTGAGCTTGAGCGCGCCGTTGACGACGGTGGACAGAGACGAACCGCTGGCCGCAACCACGGCGGCGCCGCTGACGATGCCGGCACCCGACGCCAGGTCGATCGCGTTCAGCGAATCCTGAACGCTGGCGCCCTGGAGATAGACGACGGAGTTGCCGTTGTTGTCGGTTACGATGTTGCCGATCTTGGTGGAGCCCGTCGGAGCGGCAGCAGGAACCGCAGCGTTCTTGAACGAGACGGTCTTGCCATCAACGTTCAGCGTGGAGCCGTCATTGATGAGCGTGCCCAGCGTCGTGGGGCTCGTCAGACGCGCCTTGCTCACATTGACATTGCCGGAGCCGGTCGCGGTCGTAAGGCCAAGCGCCTTGAGGAAGTCGGCCTTGCCGGTGATGCTGAGGTCGGCGCCCGTGCCGGTGGTGAGGGTAAGCTGGCCGCCGGCGATGGAGGCGACGGCGCCCGACGAGAGCGATAATGTCGCGGTGCCGCCGGTGATGGCTGCCTTTTGCACGCCGGTCGCGAGATCGATCGCGTCCATCACGTCCTGGACTTTTGCAGCCGGGACGGCGCTTGTCCCGAGGTAAACGGTGGAATTGCCATTGCCGTCGGTGACAACGTTGTTGTTCCTGCCGGAACCGGCGGGAACGCTGGCCGCCGCAGGTGCAGCGCCGGCCCTGAAGGTGATGGTCTTGCCGTCGACGATCACGACATCGCCGTCCGTCGGTGCACCATTGGCCGCAATGGTGCTAGCGCTGGACGGACCGAGAAGGGTGAGGTTTGCAGCAAGGCTTGCCGGAGTGGGGACACCGTCGGGAGCGGCAAGCCCCGTCAGGGATTGCGAAATGCCGCCGAGCGTGGTCGTGCCCGTAATCGGAGTCGTACCGCCAGCAGTACCGTCGGTGACGACGTTGCCGGTTGCGGTGGCGTAGGTGTAGCTCGTGGTGCCGCGCAGATCCGCCGGCGTCGCGCCCGGAATCGTCGTCGTGATGTTCGACTTG
Source organism: Bradyrhizobium sp. MI1.3 (assembly GCF_055811695.1). NCBI lineage: Bacteria > Pseudomonadati > Pseudomonadota > Alphaproteobacteria > Hyphomicrobiales > Nitrobacteraceae > Bradyrhizobium > Bradyrhizobium sp. MI1.3. The sequence goes on from NZ_JBVVPQ010000030.1 coordinate 38,636, forward strand.
GTCGAATAGCCGACCGTGGTCTGCAGCGCCTGGTTCGCGATCGACTTGGCGCTGTCGATCAGCTTTTGCAGCGAGGTGATGCCGGTGTTGGCGGCCTGCAGCACCTGCACACCGTTGTTGATGCCGTCGAGCAGGTTGCTGATGTCGCTCGCCCGGTTGTCCAACCCTTGCGCGGTGAAGAAGTTGGTGGGGTTGTCGAGCGCCGTGTTGACCTTCTTGCCGGTCGAGAGGCGCTGCTGTGTCGTGGCCAGCAGGTCGGCCGTCGACTGCAGTGACAACAGGTTCTGGCGAACGGACGCCGAGAGAACGATGTTGGACATTGGCTGGTCTTCCTCTTGAACCGGGTACGAATCGGGGCTCGCGATCTGGAAAGCGGGCTTTTGTCCACTTTTAGGGGCTGTCCTTTAAAGTATGGTTAACGACGGTTTAAGGGATACGGTTAATGCCGAGTTAGCGCCCCCTTCCCGGCCCCGGCTGCACGTTCTGCACGGTCTCCGCACACGCAAAAAAGCGGCGGAGCCGAAGCCCCGCCGCCATATTTATCTTGTGATTTCAGTTGCTTATTAACGGAGCAGCTGAAGCACGCTCTGCTGCGAGGTGTTGGCCAGCGACAGCGCGGAGACCGCGATCGACTGGCGGGTCGACAACGCCTGGCTGTTGGCCGCTTCCTCGTTGGTGTCGGCCAGCGTCAGGTTGGACGAGCCGGTCTGGAGCACGTTGATCAGGTTCTTGTTGAAGTCCTGACGCACCTGCACCACCGACAGGTTCGAACCGAGGGTCGAGGCTTGCGAGCGTAGCGTGCTCGAGGCCGCGTTGAGACTGGTGAGCACCCGGTTGGTCGCCGCGTTGTCGATGAAGTCGGTGCCCCGTACCAGCGAGGCCAGACCCAGCCCCTTCGAGTTGAAGGTCACACCGGTGATGCTCAGGCTCGACTTCGCGGTCTCGTCGAACACCAGCTTGAGCTGATCGCCGTTCAGCAGGTTCACGCCGTTGAAGGACGAGTCGACCGAGGTCGTGTCGATCTGCGACAGGATGTTGTTGTACTGCGACACCAGGTTGGAACGGCTCGCCTGGGCAACAGCATCGACCGTCGGCGCGGTCGCGTTGGTCCAGGTCAGGGCCGTCGTGATCGTGCCGCCGATTGCGCCGCCAGCGACAGCCGATCCGATCGTCGAGGATGCGTAGTCGTTGATCGCGGAGACCGTGAGCAGGCCGTTGGCGTCGATCGTGGCGGCCAGGTTGTCGGCCTGAAGCGCCGTGTTGAGCTGATCGAGCGTCTTGACCGTGCCACCGGTGCCGTCGCCGAAGGTGACGTTGACCGCCGTGCCGCCGTTGAAGGAGGCGAAGGTCAAGGTCTTGCCCGAGACGCCGCCGGCCGACGCCGAGCGGCTCGCCGAGAAGGCCGTGCCGGTGCCGGTGGAGCCGGTGAGGCCGAGCACGGACAAGGCATTGCCCGAGCCGGTGATCGACAGATCCGAGTTCGCGCCAGTCGAGATGTGGAGCGAACCGGCAACAAGCGAGGACGCGGTCTGGCCACTGGCCGTCGCCAAGGTCGCGGCACCCGAAGCGATGGTTGCTGCCTGCACGCCGGTGGCGAGATCGACCGCGCTCAGGATGTCGGCGACGGTGCCCTTGTTGAGGTACACGGTCGAGTTGCCGCTGCCGTCGGTGACGACGTTACCGGTGACGCCGGATCCCGTCGGCACGTTGGCCGCAAGCGGCGTGCCGCCGTTCTTGAACGTGATGGTCTTGCCGTTGACGTTCAGGGTCGATCCGTCGGTGATCAGCGAACCAAGGCTGGTCGAGATGGTTGTTCGGGCGGCCGTCAGGGTCGCGTTGCCGGAGCCGGTCGCGGTGGTCAGCCCGAGCGCCTTCAACAGGTCAGCCTTGCCGATGACGCTGAGATCGGCGCCGGTCGAGCTGTCCAGCGTGATCTTGCCGGCGGTGATGGAAGCCGCGGTCTGGCTGGTGTTGTTGGCGTTGATGGTGGCAACGCCGGCCGCGATCGTGGCACCGCGGGTGCCTGCCGCAAGATCGATCGCCTTCAGGACGTCGCCGACCGTCGCGGTCGAGTTCGTCGCATTGCTGCCGAGATAGATAATCGAGTTGCCACTGCCGTCAGTCGCGACGCTGCTGGTACCACCGCTATCCAAGCCGTAGCCGGTCGGCAGGCTATTGGTGGACCCCGTGACGCCCGGCGCATCACCGGACTTGAAGGTGATGGAGTGGCCGTCGACGGTGAGGGTCGTGCCGTCGGTGAACTGGGTGACGCCAATCAGGCCCAGACCGCTCTTTGCAGCAGTCGAACCGTCGCCGTAGAGCAGCGTGCTCGTGGTGATGGCCGCCGCACCGCCGCCGTTGTTGTCGTTGACCGCGGTGGTTCCGACATAGGCAGCGGCCGTACCGCCGAGCGTGGTCGTACCGGTTGCCGCCGTGGCGCCGCCGGCAGCGCCGGAGAACAGCACGTTGGATTGCGCGGTCGCACTGGTGTAGGTCGTGGTGCCGCGCAGATCGGAAGCGGTCGCACCCGCAATCGTGGTCGAGACGTTCGACTTGCTGGAGTAGCCGACGGTGGTCTGCAGCGCCTGGTTAGCGATCGACTTGGCGGAGTCGAGCAACTTCGACAGCGAGGTGATGCCGGTGTTGGCGGCCTGGAGCACCTGCACGCCGTTGGCAATGCCATCGAGCAGATTGTTGATGTCGCTGGCGCGGTTGTCGAGCGACTGTGCCGTGAAGAAGTTGGTGGGGTTGTCGAGCGCCGAGTTCACCTTCTTGCCAGTCGAGAGGCGGGACTGGGTGGTGGCGAGGAGGTCGGCGGTGGACTGGAGCGAGAGCAGGTTCTGGCGAACCGACGCAGAGAGAACAATACCGGACATAACTCTTACCCTTCTGGTTTACGCGTCTTCGTTCGATCGCTTCGGATCGAGTGACGCGCACAGCCTGAGGGGACATGGCTAACAAAAGGTGAAACCCGTTCCCGCAGCGTAAGCGCCGGTTCACCATAAGGCTGCGGACGCACGCCGAGATCGGCGACGATCGATCTGAAACTCCTCGCCTTTTTGCGGCGTTTGCTCCCCGTTAACCATAACCAACAGTTACTTTTTCGGTGCGGCCGGACCACTCCTCGATCGGACCGCGCAAAAGAAAACGGCGGGGCCGAAGCCCCGCCGCCATGACTTGATTGCGATGTCAGCCGCTATTAGCGGAGCAGCTGGAGCACGCTCTGCTGCGACTGGTTGGCCAGCGACAGCGCGGAGACCGCGATCGACTGACGGGTCGACAGCGCCTGGCTGTTGGCCGCTTCCTCGTTGGTGTCGGCCAGCGTCAGGTTGGACGAACCGGTCTGCAGCACGTTGATCAGGTTCTTGTTGAAGTCCTGACGCACCTGCACGATGGAGAGGTTCGAACCGAGGGTCGAAGCTTCCGACCGCAGAGTGCTCGAGGCCGAGTTCAGATTGGTGAGCACCTTGTTGGTCGCGGAGTTGTCGATGAAGTCGGTTCCCTGCACCAGGCCGGCCAGACCCAGGCCCTTCGAGTTGAAGGTCACGCCGGTGATGTTGAGGTTGGACTTGCCGGTCTCGTCGAACACCAGCTTGAGCTGGTCGCCGTTGAGCAGGTTGACGCCGTTGAACGAAGCGTCCAGCGAGGTCGTGTCGATCTGCGTCAGGATGTTGTTGTACTGGGACACCAGGTTGGTACGGGTGGCCTGGGCAACAGCATCCGCAACCGGCGCAGTCGCGTTCGAGAAGGTCAGCGCCGTGGTGAGCGTGCCGCCGATGGTACCGCCAGCAGCGGCAGATCCGATCGTCGACGACGCAAAGTCGTTGGTCGCCGAAACCGTCAGCCTACCGTTGGCGTCGATCGTGGCCGACAGGTTGTTGGCCTGAAGAGCCGTGTTGAGCTGATCGAGCGTCTTGACCGTGCCGCCAGTGCCGTCGCCGAAGGTGACGTTGACCGCCGTGCCGCCGTTGAAGGCGGAGAAGGTCAAGGTCTTGCCCGAAACGCCGCCCGACGCCGCAGAACGGCTTGCCGTGAAGGCGGTGCCGGTGCCGGTCGCACCGGTCAGGCCGAGCGAGGACAGCGCATTGCCCGTGCCGGTGATCGACAGGTCCGAGTTGGCGCCGGTCGAGACGTGCAGCGAACCGGCGACCAGGGAGGACGCGGTCTGGCCGGCTGCGGTGGTCAGCGTCGCCGCACCGCTGGCGTTGGCCGCGCTCTGCACGCCGGTGGCGAGGTCGACCGCGGTCAGGATGTCGGCGACGGTGCCCTTGTTGAGGTACACGGTCGAGTTGCCGCTGCCGTCGGTGACGACGTTGCCGGTGACGCCAGAGCCGGTCGGCACGTTGGCCGCAGCCGGCGTACCGCCGTTCTTGAACGTGATGGTCTTGCCGTTGACGTTCAGGGTCGAACCGTCGGTGATCAGCGAACCAAGGCCGGTCGAGACGGTTGTGCGGGCCGCACCGATGGTGGTGTTGCCGGAGCCGGTCGCGGTGGTCAGACCGAGCGCCTTCAACACGTCCGCCTTGCCGGTGACGCTGAGATCGGCGCCGGTCGAGCTGTCCAGCGTGATCTTGCCGGCGGTGATGGAAGCCGCGGTCTGGCTGGTGTTGTTGGCGTTGATGGTGGCAACGCCGGCCGCGATCGTGGCACCGCGGGTGCCCGCCGCAAGGTCGACCGCCTTCAGGATGTCGCCGACCGTCGCGGTCGAGTTGGTCGTATCGCTGCCGAGATAGATAATCGAGTTGCCACTGCCGTCAGTCGCGACGCTGCCGGTACCACCGCTATCCACGCCGTAGCCGGTCGGCAGGCTATTGGTGGACCCCGTGACGCCCGGCGCATCGCCGGACTTGAAGGTGATGGAGTGGCCGTCGACGGTGAGGGTCGTGCCGTCGGTGAACTGGGTGACGCCAATCAGGCCCAGACCGCTCTTTGCAGCAGTCGAACCGTCGCCGTAGAGCAGCGTGCTCGTGGTGATGGCCGCCGCACCGCCGCCGTTGTTGTCGTTGACCGCAGCGGTTCCGATATAGGCAGCGGCCGTACCGCCAAGCGTGGTCGTACCGGTTGCCGCCGTGACGCCGCCGGCAGCGCCGGAGAACAGCACGTTGGATTGCGCGGTCGCGCTGGTGTAGGTCGTGGTACCGCGCAGGTCGGAAGAAGTCGCGCCCGCGATCGTGGTCGAGACGTTCGACTTGGTCGAATAGCCGACCGTTGTCTGGAGCGCCTGGTTGGCGATCGACTTGGCAGAGTCCAGCAGCTTCTGGAGCGAGGTGATGCCGGTGTTGGCGGCCTGCAGCACCTGCACGCCGTTGGCAATACCATCGAGCAGATTGTTGATGTCGCTGGCGCGGTTGTCGAGCGACTGTGCCGTGAAGAAGTTGGTGGGGTTGTCGAGCGCCGAGTTCACCTTCTTGCCAGTCGACAAACGGGACTGGGTGGTGGCGAGCAGATCGGCGGTGGACTGGAGGGAGAGCAGGTTCTGGCGAACCGAGGAGGAGAGAACGATACCGGACATACTGTTACCTTTCTGGTAGCTACGCGTCCTGTCTGACCGAAATTGATCAAACGACCGGCGGACGGTTGCGTCCAAGCCTCTAACAATCCGTGAAATGAAACTCCGGGTTTGTCTGCGTCGCGCCTTCGAAGCCCGGTCCGAAATCCCCAGTCCGAAATTTCGATGGAATCAACGCATTGAAATCATTCATGTTCCCGCGACGACGGCCGGCGTTTACAACCCGTTAACCACATTGAGCAAGGATCGGACCCAAATCAGAGCCGGCAGCCGTCAGCGGGGGCACGCACGAGGCTCGTTACAAAAGGGTTGATGGAGAACAGGCATGGCTCTCAAGGTCGAGCTCAAACCACACGAACGCATCATCGTCGGCAATTCCGTGATCACCAACACGGACCAGCGCGCGCGGCTCCTGATCGACGGCGAGAATGTGCCGATTCTGCGCGAGCGCGACATCCTCACGCCGGAGACCGCCGATACGCCGGCCAAGCTCGTCTATCTGGCGGTGCAGCTCATGTACATCTCGCCGGACCCGCAGACCCAGCACGGCACCTATTTCAACCTCGTGCGTGACATTGTCACCGCGGTGCCGAGCTCCTGGCCGATCATCGAGGGCATCAACAACAACATCATGAGCGGCGACCTCTACCGGGCGCTCAAGGAGGCTCGCAAGCTGATCGCTTATGAAGACAAGCTGCGCGACCAGTACGAAGCCAGTCATCCCAAGAGCGACGTCAGCTCGGCCGCCTGAGCACTTCGCGACACCCAAAACAAAACCGCCCCGGACCAGGTCCGGGGCGGTTTTGTTTTGAAGGATCCGCTATCACTGTGCCGCGAGCGGCGGCGCTTCAACCTCGATCACTCCCCCGCTCCGTCGTCCGCCGAATTCCAGCACCGCTGCGATCAGCGCATCGATGTCGGTCTCTTCGGTGCGGTGATTGACGATCGCGGCGCGGATCGCAAACCTGCCGTCCAGCGTCGTGCTCGATGGCGCCGCGATACCGGACTCCTGGATGTCGGCGACGATCTCGCGATTGACCTCGTCGGCAGCGCGGTAGCGGAAGCAGACGATGTTGAGATTGACCGGTGCCAGCAACTCCAGCCGCGGCTCGGCGAGAACGCGCGTCTCCAGATATTTCGCCAGCGCGCAGCTTCGCGCGATCACCGCACCGAGCCGATTTGTGCCGAACGTCTTCAGCGTGAACCATGTCTTCAGCGCGCGGAAGCCACGCGACAGATCGGGGCCGAGATCGCAGGGCCAGACCGCGCCCGCCGCAAGCCCCCTCGCCTCGCGGCGCAGATAGGCCGCCGGCTGCGCAAAGGCCTGCCGGTGCTGCTCGCCGTCCCGCACCAGCAGGAAGCCGGCGTCGTAAGGCACCTGCCCCCATTTGTGGAAGTCGAGCGCAATGGAATCCGCAAGCTCGATGCCGCCGAGCAGCGGCGCAAGCTCGGGCGAGAAGATCGCGAGCGCACCGAAGGCGCCGTCGACGTGAAACCAAATTCCTTCTTCGCGGCACAGTTCTGCGATCGCCTTGAGATCGTCGACCGCGCCGATGTCGACCGTACCTGCGGAGGCAACGACGAGGAAGGGCTTGAAGCCGACATCGCGATCGATCGCGATCTGCGCACGCAGCGCGGCAACGTCCATGCGATGATCGGCATCGACGCCGACCTTGCGCAGTGCATCGGTGCCGAGCCCGGCGATGTCCATCGCCCTCGAGACGCAGCCATGCGCGGCCTGCGATGTATAGGCGGTGAGAAGCGCACCGTCATTGCCGATGCCGTACTGCCGCGCCAGCGTGCCGAGCGCGCTCGTACGTGCCACCAGCACTGCCATCAGATTCGCCATCGACGTGCCCGTGACGAAGATGCCGCTCGCGCTTTCCGGGAAGGCGAACAGGCGGCGCATCCAGTCGACGACCTGGCGCTCCACCTCGATCGGCATGTGGTCGCGGCCGCCGAGATTGGCGTTGAGGCCTGCCGCGAGCATTTCCGCGACCACGCCGACCGCGGTGCCGCCGCCATGCACCCAGCCCATGAAACCGGCATGGACGTTGCCGGTCGCATAGGGCGCAACATGTTCGGAGAAGTCGCGATAGACGTCGGCGAGATCGCTTGCCTCCCGCGGCACGTCGGCCTTGAATGCCGCGCGAACGCCGTCGGGGATCGGCTGCCACACCGGACGCGCGCGAATGTTGGCGATGCCATCGATCGTCTCGTCAAGCATGCGATGGGCGAGCGCGCGAAATTCGCTCCAGTCCTGCGGATCGAGCGAAGTGTGCGTGACAGAGCTTTGGGTGTTGCGGATGATCTCGTTCATGCTGCACTCTCCTCACCCGCTCTTGCGTGCCGCGACAACATCGCCGTGAATGCCGCGAAGATCTTGCGCATCTGCGGCGGCTTGTACGGAAACACGGCCGGCGGATCCATGTTGTGCACGACTGCGGTGTTGTCGGCTTCGAACACCAGCAGCTCGCGCTTCTGGTTCTCGGCGCAATCGACGATGAAGTAATCGAGACCGACGCGCCTGCTCATTTCGTCGAGCGCGATTTTGTGGCGCGCCGCGAATGCATGGTCGAATTCAAGCATGAAGGCGGCTTCCTCGGCCCGCTTCTCCTCGCTGAACGCCATGAAGGCGTTGAGATACCAGATGTCCCAGCGATCGGCGATCGCCATGTGACAGGCATAGGGTTTGCCGTCGACCATGGCGAGACGGTATTTGCGGTAGAGCCCGTCCGGACTCGCATAGTCGACGAAACGTGCGACGAAGAAGTCCTGCTCCTGTCGCTCGGCGAGATAGGCAGCGAGCGCCCCAGCATCGTCGAGCTTCGCGAGACCGACGCCGGCATGCGTACCGCGCGGCCGCACGATCATCGGAAAGCGCAGTTCGCCCGTGATCTCCTCGCAAACGATCTTGCCTTGCGAAAGCTCCGACAATTGCGCGCGCGTCGCGGGCGCGGTCACGGGAATGTCGAGGCCGGGCACGCCTGCCAGCAGACGATACAGCTTGTCGCGATCGAGATTGCCGATGAGATCGGGACGATTGAGCAGCGGTCGCGGCCAGTGTGGCGCGGCCTTCTCGATCAGCGCGAGCGCCTCTCGGCACTCCTCGGAATCGGATGCGATCACAATAGCGACGTCGTGCTCGGGCAGAGTCTCCGGCAGGCCGATGCCCTTGACCACGTAGAGCGTCAACAGCTCGATGTCGGAGTCTTCAAGCAGGAAATCGATCGGCGTGTTGCCGCCCATGTCGATATCAGCGGCGAGCGCGAGCACGCGCAGCCGGGGTTTTGGAGCAGCGCAAGGCGTACGAAACAATTGGTGGAAGGAGAGCACCTCGGTCTGGATCACCAGCCCGGCCTCCTTCTCGCCGAGAAGCTGGGCAATCAGCGAGAGATCGAGGCCTTCGCCGGCCTCGGCCGTCCCCTCCTCGATCCGCGCCAGCAGCCGCTCGCGCAACGGATGCAGGTCGCCGCCCTCGAAGGCGCGGCGCGTCAACTGGGCAAAGCCGATGCGATCGGCATGGTTCGGCGCGGTCACGCCGCTCGGCGCGGAAACTGGATGTTGCATCTCACACCTCGAACGCAGACTTTGCCGGCGCGGCCACGACCGCGCCACGGTCAAGCAATAACTCGATCTTCACCAGCACATGGGCGATGCGATCGAGAACGTGTTGCAGATTGCGTTGCGCCTGCATCGTATCCGGCGTCCATGCCTCGGTCACCAATCGTGCGCCGACGCAGAGGCGCAACACGGCCTGCGGCGCGCCGTCCTGCCGCTCCAGTCGGACCGGCTGGCCGACGAGACAGCGCTGGGCGGCTACTTGCCGATCCGCCGCGCTGCCGCTGATCTCCTCGGCCATGTCGCGCGCCAGCGCCCGATGCACGGCGCTGGTCTCGGCGATCGAGACCGGCTTGCCGCCGCGCAGCAGCGTGAACGGAAAGATCGTGGCTTGCGCGAATTCTTCGTCGTCCGCGACGGACTTCTCGATCGCAGCGGGAACGGCACGAAGCGACGGCGACAACGCGATCATGCTGTCGATGCCGACTGCAAGCTCGGCCAGCATTCTGGCGCGGAAAGCCCCGGGCACGGCGTAGTAGCTGCCGATCTCGGCCAACGCGGCCTCCCAGCGCAACCATTGACCGAAATTCGGCCGGCGCTCGAAGCGCGAGCGTAGCGTCGTCCACGCCACCGGCCAGTCGCAGCGGCCGGCATAGTCGAAGATGCCAGGCGCGATCCCGCCAATCCGGTCGATCGACCGCGACAGGCCTTTCGGCAGCAGCAGCGCACCGCTGAAGGCAGGTCCGCCGAAGAATTTCGAGCCGGTGATCAGCACCATGTAACCGCGGTCGAGATAGGCGCGCAGCCGCCGGCGGCCGATGCGCGCCTGACAGGCATCGACGACGATTTGAACCTTGCGCGGCCAGCGCCGCGCGATCTCATCGAGACAGGCCTCGCTTGGGGCGCGCCAACCGAGTTTTGACGAATCCATGATCTGCAACAAAACGCGGCGGCCTTGCGCGAGGCTGGTCTCGACCGCGCGCAGCACCGCGGCATCGGCATCGGTACGCATCGCAATGCCGGCCACCATGTCGATCAGCGGCACCGCAATGCTATCGCCGGCCAGCCCCGTCACCGCGCCGTCCTTGCGCACGACAATGCCGCCTGCTGTCATCGTGCTGAAATGGTGGCCGCGTGCAGTATGCGGCGTTCCGCTGCCGGTCTGGTCGGCGCCGACCACGATCGTCACCGGCGCCGCGCCGAGCACCGCGCGGGCCACGAACAGGGCGTGAAGCTGGGAGTCCGTGCCGGACGGCGAGAACACGACGTCGATGCGCGACGAGAGCGCAAGGTGGCCGCGTAGCTCCTCGCGCATGTCCTCGCAGCGGGCGTCGAAGGCGATTTCGACCTCGTCGAACAAACATTTGTGCATCAGCTCTTCGCGCGCCAGCGCAGCGCAGTCGTAGGCCATCTGCGAGATCGTCGACGCAGTCGAGGAAGCAAAATTCCAGAGCTCCGGCTCCGGCGAAGCCGCGCAACCATAGGCGTTGACACGGTCGTTCGGATCGAGCGCCAGCCGCGGATCTCCGCCGGAGGCGAGCAGCGTATCCAGCGGTGTGAAGAGGTCGCGCAGGCGATAGCGCGAGCCGCCGTCGGACGCGCGCTCGCTGGCTGACAGACGGGATGCGCCGGCGCTCATCCCGAAAGGCTCACGCCGCATCGGCCGCCGCCGCGGGCGCCGCTGCGAATTGCGAGGTGATGTCGCCGTGGAACACCGACGGTCCGACGTGATCGAGCGAGCTCTCGATATCGGCCCAAATCTCGCCGCCGATGTTCGTCCAGCGCTTGCAGAAGGCGAAGTCCTCGGACAGATAGGTGCCGGTCGCCGCATCGATCGTGCATTCGAACAAGGCAAACCGGTTCTGGCTCCCCGCCAGGGTATCGTGCGAATGCTCGCGGAAGAATTGCAGGGCCGCATAGTCCGGATGGCGGCACATCGTTTCCAGCACGTGGCGCCGGATCATCAGGAAGCCGGTGCCGGCGTAGCGCACGGGCGTAAAGCCGTTGACCACGACAATGCGGTCGGGGTCTTCGATTTCGAGTACGTAGTCGAGCGAGGCGGCCGGCACGTCGGTGCGGCCGGCCTCGAATGCCCGCTTCGCCTTGTCCCAGTTGACCCGCTTGATCGGATAGCAGCCCGCGACGACGTCCGCGCCGCACTCGATCAGCCGGAACACCTGCTCGGGCTTGAACCCGATATCTGCATCGATGAACAGGAAATGGGTCGCCTTGGGATCGTCCAGAAACATCGCGGCTAGATTGGCCCGCGCGCGGGTGATCAGCGCGTCACCGTCGCGCAGCAGCACCTTGAGCTCGAGATTGGGCACGCCATGCACGGCGCGCTGGAGCGCGAAGATCGAACTCGCATAGATGCTCGACACCTGCCCGCCAAAGCAGGGCGTCGCCACCACCAGCTGCATCGTGTCCGACATTGACGGCTCCGCCTCGCTCCAATCCTCACCAAGAGGTAAAGAGGCATGGTTAACGGCGCCTTAACGCATCCTTACAGGAACTTGACGAGCGAGAGCTGCGAGAGGTTCGAGGTCACCTGGTAGGACGCCTGCAGCGCGTTCTGGAGCGACAGGATCTCGCTCGCGACCTGGTCCGGCGAGGCCGATTCCGCCTGGTCGATGATGGTCTGGAGCTGCGCCTTGGCCTGGGTCTGGCGCGTGCCTGCGTCCTTCATCGTGTTTTGGGCCATCGCGAGGTCGGTCTGGATGTCCTCGATGCTCTGCTGGCCGGGCTGCTTGGTCAGGGCCTGCGCCACCCGCACGCTCAGCGCGGCGACCTGCCCGCCTGAATACTGCCCGGTCGGCGAGGTCGAGAACGTCCCGAACACGGCGACCGCCTGCAGCTCCTTGCGGATCGCGTCCTCGTTCGCCTGCGCGCCATACTGCACCGTGACGGAATCGTCGACCCGGGCCATTGCGGTGGAGCGCGGCGAGCCGGGGCCGTCATTGCCCAGGTACCATTGCACGGTGGTGGCCGAGCCGTTCACCAGCGTCGTCGCCGAGCCGAGGGGGGAAGAGCCGACGCGCAGCGGAGCCTTTGCCGCCGTGACCGGGGAGGTCGTGAAGCCGAGCGCCGAGAATGCCGTGCTGTTCGAGCTCGTGATGTTGAGGCTCCCGGGATCGTCCGTGTTGATCGTGATCACGCCGCCATGGATGGTCGACGGCTTCGTGGTGCCGGTGATCTGATCGATCTTGCCAAGCAGAGTTGTGATGTTGTCGGTAATGTTGATCTGGTTTGGGCCGGCGGCGCCCGAGGCGACAAAGGTCAGTGTCTGACCGTTCACCGTGATCGTATCGGGGTTAACAGCAGGCGGACCCGCCGACCCCGCCTGGAACGCCGCTGAGAGGACCTCCGGGCCGCCAGCGGTCGCAGTGCCGCTCAGCACAGTTGAACCGGTGATTGGAGGCGTCGACGGCACGTTGCCGCGCGTCACGCTGCTGAGACCGAGCGCTGTGGCCGCCGAGCCGCCGGTGATCGCCACGTCGGTGCCCGTGCCGGTCGCGATCTGGATATTGCCGCTGGCGCTCAGAGTCACGTTAGCGGCGGGGATGCCGGCGGCCGTCGCGATCGCATTCAAGATATCAGACACGTTCGCGGCGCTGCCCGAAGCCAATCCGATCGTGGTATTGCCGCTAGCCGTCGTGACAGTGGTGACATTAGGGTCGAAGGTGATCGTGTGGGCGCCGCTCGCGCCGGTGATGGTCAGGGTGGTACCGGTCGGAACGTTGGCGAGCGCGTTGAGAATGGTCCCGTTGAGATGGGGTGTCGCCGAAGAATCGAGCGACGTGGTCGTAGACGCAACCGCCAATGCGCTGTCCTGCAACGCGACCGAGCCCGTCCCGGTCGTCGAGGTATAGGAGCGCAGATTGCCGGTGGCCGCCACATTCGCGGTGGCGGATCCCGCCGTATTGAAGAAATTGTCACCGGCCGTGACAGCGGACGCCGCCACCAGCGAGGTGCCGGCAAGCTTCTTGATCGCGGTGTTCAGTGCGGTGTTGAGGTTGGTCGCCGTGTTGTTCGGATTGACCGGGACGCTTGCATCGATGGCAAAGCTGCCGACAGGCGTCGGCGTCGCGGTCGACGCCGTCAGGTCGATCTGCTCGGTCGAGCCATCGGGCAGCGTGAACTGCACGCTGAGCTTGTCGCCATTTTTCGGGTTGACGCCGTTGAGGTCGACCGAGAACGACACCGGCGAGCCGCTCGGGCCGGTGACCGTCGCGCCGGTCAGCGTCGAGGAGACCGCGGCGATCTTCAGGCCGAATGGCGATACGGCGGCGTCCTCAGAGACCTTCACCGAGCTCGGCGTCGGCTGCGGCGTCGCCAGCACCAGCCGGCCCATGCCGTTGGCGCCGAGGTCGGCGGCCTGGCGCTCCGCCATGACGGTCTTGAAGCCCGCCTGCGTCGTGGTGCCGTTGATGATGTCGCCGGCATTCGCGACCGACTGCGTGTTGAAGGCGGTTCCGGAGAACAGATAGCGGTTGCCAGACTGCGTGTTGAGAACGCCGACCATCGAGCCGAATTGCGCAGCCGCAGTGTTCTGCGCAACCGTCTGGCCGTTGACGTTGAGATCCTGCGCGGTGTTAGCCGAGCCCGTCTGCACCGTGTTGCGGATCGTGGTCAGCGACTGCAACGCGGTATTGGCGAGGTTGATGCTGACGTTGACGTTGGTCATCGTGTCGGTATAGGCGGCGATGTTGGAGAGCTGCGCGCGCCCGGCGATCGCAAAGCCCTCGTTGGTGCCCATCCCGGAATAGTTCTGCGACAGCTTGCCGGTCGAGAGCTGCGTCGACAAGTCGGTGAGCTGCTGGTTGATGTTGCGGATCTGCGAGCCGAGAACCGACGAGGAATAGTTGATGCTGCCGATCGACATGTTTCAGAGCCCTGTTACTTGTTACACTTGAGCCTGGAGCAGCGTATTCATCATGCTCTGCACCACCGACATCACGTGGGCGTTGGCGGCATAGGCATTCTGCAGCTGGATCAGGTTCGACATCTCCGAGTCCAGGTTGACGCTGGAGGTCGAGTTGAACTTGGCCTGCAGCGTCGAGACCACGACGCTCTGGCCCTGCTGGAGCGCGGTCGCCTGGGTCGCAGCGTTGCCCTGAACGCTCAGGAACTGCTGGAGGTAGTTCGAGACGCTCCCGGTGAAGGGCTGGCTCGCCGAGCCCAGACCGGATTGCGGCGAATAGGAGAACACCGCCGAGGTGAGCTGCGAATAGAGATAGTCCGAGCGCGTGGTGTCGCCGGTGGGCGTCACCGGCGAGGTGTTGTAGACCGACAGCCTGGTCGGGTCGGTGGCGAGCTGCGTATTCACGGCGATGCGTCCGGCAAGGCCGGTCATCTGCGAACCCGATGCCGTGATCGCGCCGGTGTAGAGCGCCTGCCCGCCATCGGTGAACAGCGGCAGTTGCGGATTGCCCGAGGTCAGCGACGAGATCGTCTTGGTGATCGAGGCCGAATTGACCTTGGCGAGGCCGCTGTTGTCGTCGGTCACCCGCAATGTGGTGGCCGTCGCCGGCGACGGGGCGGCGGCGAACGACAGATGCGAGCCGGCAAGCGCGGTGTTGAGCGCCGAGGCGATCGCGCTCATGCCGCCGGAGAAGTTCACCCCGATCTGCATCGGATTGGCGTTGGTGGGGTTCTGCAGCGGCAGCGCCGCCGGATCAGTCACGTTGACCAGCGTGACCTGTCGCTTCGTGTTGGTGGTCGTGTCGGTGTAGCTGAAGTTGACGCTGTTGCCCGGCGCCGCCCCGGCAAGGTCGAGATCGAAGCCGGCCGGCGGGCCGGTGACCGTGCTGCCGGCCGTGGTCTTGTCCGACAACGCGCTCGACATCGTTGCGGCGAACTGGTCGATCTGGTTCTGCGCCTGCACCAGCGTCTGGTCGCGCAGCTTCAGATCGGCCGCGATCTGGCCCGAAGACACCACGCTGTTGGCGACGACGTCGACCGAGGATCCGTTCGGGAGCTTGATGTTGAACGCGCCGACGCCGGATTTGGCCGGATCGATGTTGTAGAGCGAAGTCGCCGACAGCGCACCGGCGGACGCAAAGGTGAATTGCGAGGCCAGCCCGGCGCCGACCAGCTGGATACCGGTGGTGGTGTAAATGTTGGCCTGATTGGACCCGTCGACGGTGACGTGGACGTCGACATATTTCGACAGGTTATTGATGGCCTGGTCGCGCTGGTCCATCAACGTCGCAGCCGAGGGGTCGTGTTCCGACAGGCCCTGGAGTCTGGAGTTGATGTCGGCGACTTGCTGCATCGCCGCGTTGGCAGCTATCGCCGAGGTGCTGAGATCCTGCTCGACGTTGGAGCGCAGCGACTGGATGCCCTTGGTGGTGAGGTTGAGCTGCTGCGCCAGCGTCTGCGCGGCGCCGAGCGCAACCGTTTGCGCCGACGACGAGCCCGCGTTGGTCGACAACGCCTGCAGCGCCGTGGTGAAACTGTTCAGCGCGGTTTCGAGCGTACCGCTGTTGCCGGGCGTGCCATAGACATTCTGAAGCTGCTTCAGAATGTTGGCCATCTGGTCGGCGTAGCCGCCGCCGCCGGTCTCGGTGCGCAGCTGCTTCTGCACATAGGTGTCGAGCTCGCGGCTGACGCCGGTCGTCGTCACCGTCGAGCCGAAGTCGCCGGTGGTGACCTCGATCTGGTTCGGCGTCTGGACGACGTAACCCGGCGTCTGCGAGTTGGCGACGTTCGAGGAAACGATCGAGAGCGCAGCCTGATTGGCACGCAGACCGCTCATCGCACTGGCGAGGGCTGAACTCAAACCCATGTTGACTTGCCGCCTTTGGTTACGTCACGCCCCAATCAGCGCAACACGTTCAAGAGGTCCTGCACCATCGTATTCGCCGTCGTGATCACCTTCGTGTTGGCCGAATAGGCCTGCTGGGTCACGATCAGCTTGGTGAATTCGTCGGCGATGTCGGTGTTCGAGCCTTCCAGCGACGAGCCGCTGATCGAACCGGAAGCGCCATCGATCGCGGCGCCGGACTGTTCGGTCGCTGAGTAAGCGCCGCCGTCCTGCGCCTTCAGGTAGTTGGTGCCGTTGAAGTGCGACAACGAGACCTGTGCGAGGTCGAGGTTTTGGCCGTTGGAGAAAGTCCCGACCACGAGGCCGTTGTTGTTGACGGCGACCGAGCGAAGCTGACCGGCGGCATAGCCGTTCTGGGTGATGGTGTTGATGGTGACCGCGCCGCTGGTGCTGGCATATTGCGTCAGTCCGCCCGAGGAGATATTGAAAGAGACCGAGCCCAGCGATTGGCCGCTGACGCTGACGTTGTTGATGGTGATACCCGAGCCGCTCGGCGAGGTCAGCGAGCCGTCGGCGGCAAAGGTGAAGGCCTGGCCGGTATTGACCCAGCCGACGGTCGTGCCGGTCGCATTCGGGTCGGTCTGGTAGAACATGTTCCAGCTATCGGCATGGCCCGCGCCCAGCGAGGCGCTGTCGGTCTTGGCCCAGCGCAATTGCAGGTTCACCGGCGTGCCGGCCGCGTTGTAGGCGGTCACCGCGCCACCGCTGATCGATTCCTTGGTGAAGGTGGCGATGTCATTGCCGATCACGCCGCCGGTACCGGCAACGCCACCACCGTCACGATTCTTGGCGATGGTCGAGGTGAAGCCGAGCGCGGCGAAGGCTGCGCTGTTGGAGCTCGCCACCGAGAGGTTGGAAGCTGTGCCGGTGTTCAGCGTGATCACGCCGCCACTGCTGACCGACGACCCCGTTGCACCGGCGAGAGCGTCGATCTTGCCGAGCAGCATCGTGATGTTATCCGTGATATTGATCTGGTTCGGGCCTGATGCGCCGGAGGCCATGAATGTCAGCGTCTGACCATTGACAGTGATCGTGTCGGGAGGAACCACGGGCGGACCTACTGACCCCGCCTGGAAGCCCGATGTGAGCACCTCGGCGCCGCCGGCCGCCGCCGCGCCGCTCAGCACGGTGGCGCCCGAGATCGCGGGCGAGGACAGCACGTTGCCGCCGCGCGTTACGCTGCTGATGCCAAGCGCCGTGGCCGCCTGGCCGCTACCAACCGGTACGTCGGTGCTGGTGCCGCTGGAGATCACGATGTTGCCGCTGGCGTTGAGCGAGGCGCTAACGCCGGGGCCGCCGGCCAACTGGATAGCGGTGATGATGTCGGACACCTTTGTGGTCGTACCCACGCCGAGACCAATCGCGGTACCGCCAAGGCCGTCGGGCGTGCTGGTCAAGCTGCCATCGAAGACGATATTGTGACCGTTGACGACCAGTGTCTGGCCGACCAGCTGGGTGAGAGTGGTGGAGGCGAGATGGGTGCCGGCGGCGCTATTCAAAGACGTGTTCGTGGATGCCACGGCGGAGGAGTTGTTTTGGAGCGCAACTGCGCCCGTCGCGGTGGTCGACGAGTAGGGTGAACGGATATTGCCGGTTGCAGCAGCCCCGGACGTTGTCGCGTTTGCATACGGCGGAGGCGGCGTGCCGACCGGCAGCGGGTTGGCCGCGAAGTCCGACGGGTTCAGTCCGCCGGCCGCCAGCAGCGTCTTGGTTGCCGCCGTCGTGCTCGCCACGGTGTTCGGCTGGGTCGGCAGGTTCGCCGCGTACTGGATCGAGGTGGTCGCCTGCGCCGGGATGAAGTTGTTCTGGAATTTCAGGACTGTCGCGACGTTGCCTTGCGGGTTGCCCGTCTTCGGGTCGACCGTGACGCCCATCAAATAGTAGCCGGCGCCGTTGACCAGATTGCCGTTGGCATTGAGCTGGAAGTCGCCGCGGCGGGTGTAATAAGTGACGCCGCTGAACACCGGCGCGTTGTCGACGACGCCCGTCGCCTTCTGGATCGAGAAGAAGCCGTCGCCGGTGATCGCCATGTTGGTGGCGACGCTGGAGCCCGAGATCGTCCCCTGCGTGGTGATGGTGGCCTTGGCGTTGGCGGTCACGCCGCCCGCGACCTGCTTGCTCGGGACCGATGAGTCGGGAATGAGATCGACGAAGCTGGTGCCGATGCCCTTGTAGGCGGTGGTGGATGAGTTCGCGATGTTGCCGGAAATGTTCTGCAGCGCGTAGGACTGCGCCTGCAGGCCACCCACCGAGGTGTTCATTGCATCGAAGATACCCATAACTTTGTCTCCAGATCCGATCTCGGCGGCCGGTCGACCATGGCCGCAGTCGGAGGAGACTGTCGCAAGGGCTATGCCAATGCGGGTTTTCTCAAAAAATCAATGGCTTAATGAAAAAGCCCCGGTCTGATGACCGGGGCACAATTGCCGGGACCGGCAACAATTGCCGGTACTTGCCTGTCATTCCGGGGCGGTCCACAAGACCGAACCCGGAATCTCGAGATTCTCAGGTGCGCAATTGCGCACCATAATTCGATGCTCATGCATCGCTCCGGAATGCTCCAGCGACGCCTTACGTCGCCGACGCAGCCGCGGGATGGAAGACCAGCCCGAAACCGTCGATGCAGTAGCGCAATCCGGTCGGCTTCGGACCATCGTCGAAGACGTGCCCGAGATGGCCGCCGCAGCGCCGGCAATGCACCTCGGTGCGGAGCATGCCAAATGTGCGATCCTCGGTCTTGCCGACATTGCCCTCGATCGGCTGGTAAAAGCTCGGCCATCCCGTGCCGCTCTCGAATTTGGTGTCGGACGCAAACAGCGGCAGGTCGCAGCCGGCGCAGGCGAAGATGCCCTTGCGATGCTCCTTGAGCAGCGGGCTGGAGCCCGGCCGCTCGGTGCCTTCCTTGCGCAGGATCTCATATTGCTGCGGCGTGAGCTGGGCACGCCATTCGGCGTCCGTCTTGTCGATCTCGAATTTCTGCGCGGCTTTCTCTCCAGCCTCCGCGGGCGATGCTCTGAGCCAGCGGAAGGCCGCAAGGCCGAACAGGCCGGCGACAGTCGTCAACAGGATGCGGCGGTCAAACATCTCATTCTCCATGCGGGAGCGTCTACGCCCTGAGATACGGGCTCTCACGGCCGACGTTACACTTCCGGGCGGAGTTTTTCTCACCTTATCGCGAGGCGCCGTCGTCCTGCGGGACCGGTTCCACGGCTTCCGCCACAGGCTTCGGCGGTGGGGCCGGCCGGGGCCGAACCCCGGGCAGCGGACGGCGCGGACCGGTCCCGGCGGCCCGGTTGGCTTCGGCCAGCCGCGCCTCGCGTTCCCGGTCCTTGACCCTGGCACGCTCGCGATAGCGGGCAAGCGAGCCTGCGGCGGCGGAACTCGCCCTGCCCCAGATTCCGACCAGTTGCCCGGCGACGCGCCCCGTCGTTCCACCCGCCCAGACCAGCTCGAACGGCGAGAACAGCTTCCAGCGCTCGTCGCCCCACAGGATGCTGCGCGCGATCATCTGCCCGGCCATGGCCGAAGTGTTCATGCCCTGGCGGCCGAAGCCGCTTGCGACCCAGAGGCCTTTGCGCAACTGGCCGATCTGCGGCATGCCGTGCACGGTCTGGCCGGTGGCGCCGCCGAACATGTCGGTGATCTCGACATTGCCGAGCAGCGGGAAGATCGACCGGATCCGCCGCCTGACGGCGCCCGCAAAGCGTTGCGGGTGCGCCGCCCAGGTGGTCTCCGGACTTTCCCACATCAGGCGGTCGCCATCGACGATCCGGAAGTGATCGACGCCGTCGGAATCCATCACCGATTCCTTGAAGGCGATGATCTCGTGCACGCGCTCGCCGAGCGGCGCGGTGATGCCGGCATAGCGCCAGACCGGCAGCAGCGTCTCCGACAGGCGCCGCAACGGCGCACCGAGATGGATGTTGCCGGCGAGCACAATGTGGGTGGCGCGCAGCCGCGCCGAGGGCGTGACGATCCGCTTGCGGATGCCGGAATGATCTATGCTGACGACTGGCGTATCCTCGAAGATACGGGCGCCTGCGCGCCGCGCCAGCGCCGCAAGGCCATGCACATATTTGCGCCCGTCGACCTGGAACGCTCTCGGATAATACACGCCGTGGAAGTAGTGATCCGTCTTGAGTGCCGCGCGGACGCGATCGACCTGCCAGCCCTCGGCCTCGGTGTCGAAATCCTCGTTTAGCATCTGCAAGCGGCTGATCAGCCGGTCGCCGGCATCGACGTTGGAGACCTCGAGCACGCCGTCGGTCGGGCCGATCCCGGGCATGTTCTCTTCCGTGGCGTTGGCCCGGACAAACTCGGCGCCCTCTTTCGACAGCGTCCACAATTCCCGCGCGTCCTCGAAGCCGATGCGCTCGATCAGCTCGGCGAGCGGCAGCGCGAAGCCCGGCATCACGGTGCCGAGTTGATTGCCGGAAGCGTTCCAGCCGATGTGGCGGCCCTCGAGCACCGCGACGCTGGCCCCCAGCCGGGCCGCCTCGAGCGCAATGGAGAGCCCTGCAAGCCCCGCCCCGATCACGCAGATGTCGGCGTCGAGATCGAACGACAGTCGCGCGCGTTCACGAAAGCCGGCTTCTTCCTGGGACACGCTTGTGAAAGTCTCGCTCATGTCGTTTCTTAGAGCATGATCCGGAAAAGTGTGCAGCGGTTTTCCGAAAAGATCATGCTCATAACAAAAATTTAAAGCGCGATGGGGATTTGTCCTAATCTCATCGCGCTTTAGAGGACTGTGCAGGCCCTTGTCACCTTGCCCTCAAGCGGCACCTGTAGATTATTCTGGACGCGTAACGATTCGAGAGTGCCATGCGCCGTTTGATGCTGCTGCGTCACGCCAAGACCGAGACCGACGCGCCGAGCGGCCGTGACCAGGATCGCCGCCTCGACGACCGCGGCCACAAGGATGCCGCCGAGATCGGCGACTGGATGGCCCGCCATCCCCCCTTTCCCGAGGCCGTACTGGTATCGCATGCTGTCCGGGCCCGGCAGACCTGGGACATTGCTTGGGAGACCATGAAGGACCGCGTCGCCGCGCCGCAGGTCGAGGTCCTGCCGGAACTCTACGCCGCCGATCCCGCCCAGATCCTGGAATCCATTCGCACTGCAACCATTCCGGCTGATCCGAGGCAATTGCTGCTGGTCGGCCACAATCCGGGCATGCACGAGATCGCCCTGATGCTGACGGGCGGCGGCGATCCGGCCGCCGCCAAGGCGCTCGCCGACAACCTGCCCACGTCGGGGCTTGCGATCTTCGACTTTGACGTCAAGGATTGGGGTGACGTGGCTTACCGCCGCGGCAAGCTGGTGTTGTTCGTCAGTCCAAAGCTGCTTCGAAGTTAAGGCTGCTTCGATCGGGTTGATCGCGTGACGTGCCGGCAAGACGTCCTGACTGAAAGATTTGGAGGCGCAGATGTTCAAGTCCATCCTCGTGCCCATCGACCTCGCCGACACCGACCTGGCCAAGCCGGCGATCGCGACCGCGGCAACGCTGTCGCAGACCTGGAGCGGGGTGGTGCGCCTGCTCAACGTGCTGCCGATGACGCCGGTGATGCTGGCCGAATACGTGCCGGCCGATTTCGACGAACAGCAGCGCCAGACCTCGGAAGAAGCCCTCGCCATCGTCGCACGCGAGTCCGGCATCGAGCCTTCCCGCATCTCTAGCGTGGTGCGCCAGGGCGGCATCTATCACGAGATCCTGGAGGAAGCCGTGCACATGAAGGCCGAGCTGATCGTGATGACCTCGCACCGGCCGGCGATGCGCACCTATTTCCTCGGCTCCAATGCCGGGCATGTCGTGCGCTACGCAAAATGCTCTGTGTTGGTGGTGAGGCACTGAGCTCGGAGCAATGTCGTGAAGCAATGGTGGCGGAGATGGACGTACGAGATCCCGCTCGCGATCGGCGATGCTTTATGGGAGGTGCTGGTCGTGCAACTGGCCGCACTGCTGGACAGGCTGACGGTGCGGAAGGTGATCGCCTTCATCCCCGTCGTGATCCTCATACTGGCTTACTACCACGGGATCCCAATCCCGCCGGAATTGATGCTGGTCGGCGACTTCCTCGCCTATATCGACATCTTTTCGGTGCTGATCCTGCTCGGCGTGCTCAGCCGCGTCACGACGATGCAGTTCGTCGTTAAACAGGCTGCCGCACGTATCGCCAGGTTCGCGGGCAACGTCGCTGCACATTTGCCGCGCCGGGATGTCCGGCATCGGCGCCAACGCGGCGCAGCGACACGACCTCGCCGAAAGCCCGAGCGCTCCAAAGGCGATCGAGCTCTCGGCGGTTTTTGGGGCCAGGCCGCCTTCGCCTGAACCATATACAAGCTCGTGGCCCGGGTGAGCGAAGCGATACCCGGGACAGCTCGTGTCACGATTCCCGGATAGCGCTTCGCTCATCCGGGCTACTAGCCCTTGCATTGCCCGTCCGGCAAAACACCCAAGCTCTCGGTCAACGCGCGCCGCGAAAAATATTCCACTTTACCGAAATTCGGAATTGCGTATATTCCGCCTCACTCCGGCCCAAGGAAGAGGGGCGTATCGCGATCGTCACGAACGCGGGCCGGACGGCGGTGGACGTTGGCCACATCGGCGCAAACGGCTTTGCAGGGCGGGCAACCGTGAGCGAAGGCGCCGCGCACTCGACCGGTGTGATCGGCGTACGGCGAAATCGTGTGGTCCTGGCGCCCGGGGTCTGTGCGCCAAGTGTTGCGGTGATGTGGGTTGCCCGACCGGGCATCCGCATCAGCCATCCGCAAGGCGACGGGGGCAATAGTGCATCGCTCCCCGGGGAGAGCGCGACATAAGCCGTAAAGCCACTGCGCAGGGAAGGCCGGATGTTCAGGCTTCACCTGTATGCCACTGTGCAGATTTTCTTACTGCAATTTCGCACAGTGGACCGCGGGTGCCAGCCGGCGCCCGGTCTTCCCTGCGCCCTCTTTCGTTAGAGGGTGAGGCGACGAAGCAAAGCTCGGGCGAAACAAGCCGCGAGGATGCGAAGCTGTGTCTACGATAAAAGTACGAGTTAAAGGAACGACAGTGCTACCCACCAACGCCTTCATTGCGAGCGCAGCGACTTGTCCGCCGAAGCTTTAGCGAAGGCGGAAGCAATCCAGAGTCTTTCCACGGTGGGTTTCTGGATTGCTTCGCTGCGCTCGCAATGACGATATCGAAGCAGATGTGCCTGAAAACTCAGTCTGGTGCCCCGGACGCAGCGCGTCCGGGACAAGAGCGAAGCGCTTACAGAAACCGCGTCAGCTCTGCTTTGGCCTGACCGTAGACCGCATCCTCGATCTGGCTGCGCGTGATACCGATGTCGCGCAAGGCGCGGTCATCGAGGTCGTTCAGCGTCTTGACGGCGGAGCGGCGCTCCAGGGCGTCGAACAGCGCATAGGCGCCGTGGGCGAGCTTGCGAAAAAATCCGTCTGACGAGGATGAGCGTAAACTCCGCCCGGCGGTCTGCGAGATCGTGGTCATTGTCCTTCTCCGGCCTGTTGTCCACGCGGCGATGCGGATGCCGTTGGCGCAAGCGCCCGAGCGCCTGCACCTCATTTGCCGTCGGATTGCTCTCGCTCTCCTCGGCTCAATCGTGAAGCTTGATGGAACTTAAATGCTCCAGTACACTACTCGGAGCAAGTGAAACATTGCTCTCGGTGCAATAATGTCCAAGTTCGAATACGTGAAGCTTGCCGATGCCATTGCTCTCGATATCTCTAACGGCACGTTAAGGCCGGGCGACCGGCTGCCGCCGCAGCGCAATTTTGCCTATGACCGTGGCATCGCGGTCTCGACCGCGAGCCGGGTTTATACGGAGTTGCTCCGCCGCGGCCTCGTCGTTGGCGAGGTCGGCCGCGGCACCTTCATCTCCGGCGACATCAGGCGCGAGGTCGAGGCGCTGAGCGAGCCGCGCGACGCGCGGATCGATTTCGAGGTCAATTATCCGCTGCTGCCGCAGCAATGGGCGATGATCGCCAAGAGCCTTGCGGGCCTCGAACGCGTTGACGCGCTCGAATCCGCGCTGCGCGTCTCCACCAGCACCGGCACCAAGAGCGCGCGCAATGCGGCCGCCGCCTATCTCGCGCGCAAGGATTTTGCACCGCAGGCCGAGCAGATCGTCTTCACCGCGAACGGCAAGCAGTCGCTCGCGGCCGCCCTCGCAGCCCTCGTTCCCACCGGCGGCCGCTGCGGCGTCGAGGCGCTGACCTATCCGTACGTCAAGAGCATCGCCGCGCGGCTCGGCGTGACGCTGGTCCCGATACCGATCGACGAATTTGGCGCACGCCCCGACGCCATCCAGAAGGCGCATCGCGAGGCACATCTGTCGGCGCTGTATCTCCAGCCCATCATCCAGAACCCGCTCGGCGTCACCATGAACGCGACACGGCGCGCCGACATCATGCGCGTCGCCGAGAAGCTCGATCTCACCATCATCGAGGACGCCGTCTATGGCTTCCTCGCCGACGACACGCCGCTGGCCGCACTCAACCCGGACCGCTGCATCGTGATCGACAGCCTGTCCAAGAAGGTCGCGCCGGGCCTTGCGCTCGGCATCCTCGTCGCGCCGCCGCGATTGCGTGAGAGCGTGATGAGCGCGGTCCGCACCGGCGGCTGGATTGCGTCCGGCCATGCGCTGGCGTCCGGGCAGCGGCTGATGGCCGACGGCACCGTCGCCGAGCTGACGCGGCTGAAACGCATCGACGCTACGCGCCGCCAGCAAACCGCGGCAAGGCTGCTCGCCGGCTACCAGCTCGCCGCCGATCCGCGCTCCTATCATCTCTGGCTCACGCTGCCGGCACACTGGCGCTCGCAGACCTTCGTCGCCGCAGCAGCCCGGCGCGGCATCGCGCTGACACCGTCCTCGACCTTCGCGATCGCCCATGGCCACGCACCGAACGCAGTGCGGCTCGCGCTCGCCCCGCCTTCCTTCGAGCAGCTCG
This sequence comes from Bradyrhizobium sp. MI1.3, assembly GCF_055811695.1. Taxonomy (NCBI): domain Bacteria; kingdom Pseudomonadati; phylum Pseudomonadota; class Alphaproteobacteria; order Hyphomicrobiales; family Nitrobacteraceae; genus Bradyrhizobium; species Bradyrhizobium sp. MI1.3. The sequence goes on from NZ_JBVVPQ010000030.1 coordinate 63,481, forward strand.
ATTCCGGCCTGCGCACGATCGCATCGCTGCTCGGCACCAAGGAAGAGGATTTCGACTCGACGGAGTAGCTAAAGCGTTTTCGAGCGAAGTGGGTACCGGTTCGCGTCAAGAAAACACGTCAAGCAATAATCTGATGCGCTCCCCCGTTCAGGCCTCCGGCCATTCCGCGATGAAGCCCTTCGCCTTGTAAGGCTCGATCTTGTCCCATTCATGCAGCATGCGGCGACGAAATTCGGGATCGGTGTGCCAGAGCGTCCGCGGCGTCGCAAAGCTGTCGACCGTGAGCAGCATTTTCTCGACCTCCGGCCAGTGCCGGTGCAGCGTCATTGGATAGCGCCGCGCGGTCCAGGTGTTGCCGAGGCAGATCACGGTGCGGACATTGTGCAGCCCGAGCGCCGCGTCAATGATCGGCAGCGAAAGGATCACGTTCTCGCCTGTGTTTTGGGCATGATGTTCCTCGAGAATTCGGTCAGCTGGAATGCCGGCCGCGACCATCGCCGCCTTGATAATCGTGCACTCGGATTGCTCCGAGCCCGCCGTCACGCCGCCGCTGACAACCGACCAGCGGAAATAGCCCTGGCGCCATAGTCGCCCCGCCGTATCGGCCCGCAGCGTGACGTCCTCTCGGGTGCCGAACATAAACAGGAGGTCCGCCGGCTGCAGCGGCGTATCGATCAGATGGGCGCGGTTGATCTCGGAGATCTCATCCGCCGAAGGCCTACGCATGCCGCGGTCCATGGTTGACATGGCAGCACGATGCGACACCGGGGCAACGGCGCGAAGTCACGTTTGGTTGCGGCCCATTGCACCCAAGGCAACACGGCCATTAGGGCAGCAAAGCGCTCGGCACGCGATCGAAGCTGTAGCTCCGCGGCTGGTTACGCCGCACGAAGCCGCCGATCTGCCAAGCGAACAGCGCGGCAAAACCGATGATGAACAGCGCGCCGGCGAATTCGCTGATCGCAAGCGCCCGGACCAGGAGCGCCGTCATCGCCACTGCAAGCACCGCAAGAAAAGCCAGCATTGTCGCGTAGGTCCTGCGGCCAAGGCCCGCGGTCAACTCGGCTTGGCTGCCGGCCTGCGCCATGCGCGCGTGCAACGCGACGATGAAATTGCGAAAACCATTGTCCTGCGGCGCCATAAGCGCCGCCCTGAGCCAAAACCTCGACAGAAAACAGAAGAGGCCCCCACAGGCATGGCTGACAAAGGCCCGAAAGCGATGGAGCTGCATAGACACCGGGCGGAAACACCACCCGATTGCACTGATCTCGTCATAACGCCACAGGCCCGAACGGCCGCCGATGTGCCAGGACAGCCCCTCCTCCGTCAGCTCGAAGCGATGCGCCGAGCCGATCAGCGACGCCTTGTAGGCGTAGCTCGCGCCCGCAGCCGCCTCGGCTCCCGAATCCTGCATCTTCACAAACAATCCAATCCGGGCGATCCCATCTGCGATCCGCTTGCGTGGGCGCCCTGCCCCATCCTACAAGCGGGACATGGCTGAGACGATTTTTTTTCCGCGCCGCCTGATTCTCGGCGCCGCCGTGATCTCCGGCGTGCTGCTCGCGCTCGCCGTGCACATGCTGGGCGCCCGCTACGGGCTCGACCTCGGCGGCCTCTGGCACTCGGACACGCACGAGTTCATACCGGCGGGCGCGGCGATCGCCTGGTGGCTGATCGCCTCCGTCGGCTTCTCCGGCGGTTATTTCACGGCGACATTGATGCAGAGCGCCGTCTCGGGCCAGATCCCGCAACGGATGCGGCAATTCCTGATCGCGGTCGGCGTGCTGCTGCTTGCGGGTGCGGGCCAGGTGGCCTCGGCGCCGAGCCCGGTCCCGACGGTCTCGGGCGTGCTGGCCGGGATTGCCGCGCTGGGCCTCGGTGCCGCGATGGCGTTCTGCGGCGCGCATTTCGCACTGCGCCGCGGCTGATTCCTCCACACAGTTCACCCGCGCGAACGCGCGCCGATCCCGATCACGGCGGCAGCGAGCACGAGGACGGTGGCCGAGACCGCCAGCGATGCGTGCAGGCCGGTCATGAACGCGCCTTCCGAGGCCACTAGCGAACCGAATAGCGCAACGCCGAGCACGCTGCCTGTCTGCCGCGTCGCGTTCAGGACGCCCGCCGCGATGCCGGAGCGCGCCTTCTCGACGCTGCCCAACAAGGTCGAGGTCAGCGGCGGCACCAGCAGCCCAAGTCCGCTGCTGATCGCGATCATCTGTGCAAAAATCGCCCAATAGCTCGTGCCGGCTTCGATCCAGAGCAGGCCGACGCAACCGAGCGCCGAGACGCAGGCGCCGACGACGATGGTCGGGCACGCCCCGATACGCTCGGCGAGACGAGGCGCCAGCAGATTGACTGGAAGCACCACCGCCATCATCGGCACGAAGGCGAGACCGGTCCACCACGCCGACAGGCCGTTGATCCTCTGGAAGTACAGGCTGAGCACGAAGATCAGCCCGTAGATCGCGACGTTCACGAGCAGGCCGACGAGTGCGGTCAGGCTGAACAGCCGGTGATCGAACAGGGACAGGGGCAGCATCGGCTGCGTCGCGCGGCTCTCGCGCCAGACGAACAGCACCGCCAGGAGAGCGGCTGAAGCGAACGCCGCGAGCACAGCCGGATGCTGCCAGCCAAGCGCGCCCCCCTCGATGATCGCGCCGGCGAGCGCCCCCAGCGCACCAATCGCCGCGAGCTGGCCGGGCAGATCGATCTCGCGTGAGGGCGCGCGCGTGGTCTCGGTCGCATAGCGCCAGCTCAGCCAAAGGCCGATGAGGCCGATCGGAAGGTTGACGAGAAAGATCGCGCGCCAGCCGACCACTGTGATCAGCGCGCCGCCGACGAAGGGGCCCGCGGTGAGCGCGAGGCTCGCACCGGCCGCCCAGATCGCGACGGCGCGGCCGCGCTCGCGGTCATCCGGATAGGCATGATTGAGCAGGGCAAGAGAATTCGGCACCAGGATCGCCGCCGCCAGCCCCTGGACCAGCCGCGCCCCAATCAGCACGGTCGCATTGGGCGACAACGCACAGGCGAGCGAGGCCGCGGTGAAGATTGCGAAGCCCGCCATGAAGACGCGCTTGGCGCCGATGCGGTCGCCGAGTGCGCCGGCCGTCAGGATGAAGGCGGCAAACGCAATGGTGTAGGCGCTGACCACCCATTGCAGCTCGGCGACGCCGCCGCCGAGCGTCCTGCCCATGGCGTCGAGCGCGGTGTTGACGATGGTGACGTCAAGCTGCACCACGCCATAACCAAGGCTCATCGCGGCAAGGGTGAGAGACGTCGCAAGGCGGGAGCCGGAATGCGGCGCGCCGGCTTCGAAGGCTTCGTATCTGGCGGTGCTTACTCGCATGCTGCCATCTCGGTTGCAGCCCCATGCGAACGATACACTTCCCGCTCGCCGTCATGTTACGACAACGATCGAATGATGCATGCGTAATGGATGCGTAACGTGCGAGCGTGGGGGGGGGGGGGGGGGCGGCCCGCGCGCCGGCGGGCGGGGGGGGCGGGTGGGGGGGGGGGGGGGGGAGAAAAAGAAGGGGGGGCGGGGGGGGGGGGGGGGGTGTGT
>NZ_JBVVPQ010000030.1:67052-90103 GCF_055811695.1 Bradyrhizobium sp. MI1.3
CCCCCCCCCCCTCAAAAAAAAACCCCCCCCGGCCCCCTTTTTCTACCAAAACCAATAAATTCCCCCTCCTTGGGGGGGGGGGGCGGGCGGCGGGGCGCCCCCCCCCCCCCCCCGACGCTCTATCCTGGCTAAGCCTGGCCTCAGCTTGCAGCGCGCAGATTCACCTTGCTCTCGGCGATCGTGGTCAGCTTCTTGTCGGTGGCCTTCTCCTCCTCGAGCGTCTTGGCGAGCATGCTGGCGCAGTCGTTGCGGCCGAGTTGCTTGGCCCAGGCGATCAGGCTGCCGTAGCGGACGATCTCGTAATGCTCCGCCGCCTGCGCCGCGTTGATCAGCGCGGCGTCGAGCACCGCCTTGTCGGCGACTTCGCCGGCCGTCTCGTCGGCTTCCTCGATGATGCCGTCGATCGCGGGGCAATCGACCGCCTTCACCTGCGCACCGTGCATCTTGAACACTTCCTCGAGCCGCTTGACGTGCTCCCTGGTTTCTTCGAGGTGCGTCAAAAAGCCCTGCTTCAGCTGCGGATCGGTCGCCTTATCCGCCATTTTCGGCAGTGCCTTGGTGAGCTGCTGCTCGGCGTAATAGATGTCCTGGAGCTGATGCACGAACAGGTCGTTCATGGTTTTGATGTCTTTTGTGAACAATCCCATCGGTCCGATCCTCTCGGGTTGTGGGAACACGGAGGCACCGGCTTTCAGGAGAAGCCGGTTATTCCGCCATGTTCGATTGCTGATGCGGCACTAACCAGCGCACGGCATCGTCGTTCCAAAAAAGCCCGCATCCCTTGCGCTGGAACAATGCCGGCCGTGCAGGATCTGAAATCATGTCACGGACGGACGCGACCGGTCCTACGACTCATATGCTTAACGCGCGTCCGATGTGAACTGCGTATGACAAAGTGGCTGGTCCAAGACAGAACCTATCCTTGTCAAGGGCTGCACAAGTCACTGTTTTTGCCTTAAATGAGCTACATCATGTCTAGCGATCCAAGCCCACATCGGGCACTGATCGCATCCGACCGGCCAATGTCTGGCCTGGTCGGTCTTGCCCCCCGCCGGGAGGATGAATGCACGGACTGCTGACCGCGCTGAAGCGCGGCTTCAAGAGATGGATCGGCTGGCGGCGACTCGGCGTTGCGGCGAGCGTCTTTATCATCGCGTTCGCGATCACCACGCTGGTGCGCACCCTCAAGGGCATCGACACCGGGGTCATCCTGACCGCGTTGACCGAGATCCCCCGCGAAAACATCGGGCTGGCGGCGATTTGCGTATGCTTCGCGTTCTGTACGCTGACCTTCTACGACTTTTTTGCACTGCGAACGATCGGCAAGAAGCACGTGCCCTATCGCATCGCAGCGCTCTCCAGCTTCACGTCCTATTCGATCGGCCACAATATCGGCGCCACAGTCTTCACCGGCGGCGCGATCCGCTTCCGGATCTATTCGGATTACGGGCTGAATGCGATCGACGTCGCCAAAATCTGCTTCCTGTCGGGCCTGACCTTCTGGCTCGGTAACATCTTCGTGCTCTCGATCGGCATGGCCATCCATCCGGATGCCGCCTCCTACATGGATCAGCTGCCGTCGTCGATCAACCGGCTGATTGCGATCGGCGGCCTTGCCTCGATCGGCGCCTATCTGGTCTGGCTGTGCATGGGCGAGAAGCGCCGCGAGCTTGGCCAGAAGGGCTGGAAGGTGGTGCTGCCGTCAGCGCCGCTGACGCTGGTGCAGATCCTGATCGGCGTCGTCGATCTCGGATTCTGCGCGCTGGCGATGTACCTTCTGGTGCCGGCCACTCCGCAGATCGATTTCCTGTCGCTCTCCGTGGTGTTCATTTTGGCGACGTTGCTCGGCTTCGCCAGCCACGCCCCCGGCTCGCTCGGCGTGTTCGACGCCGCCATGCTGGTGGCGCTGCCCGAATTTGGCCGCGAGCAGCTTCTGGCCACGCTCCTCGTCTTCCGCATCCTCTATTTCGTGATCCCGTTCGGTCTTGCCATCTCCATCATGGGCACACGCGAGCTCTGGATGAATGTGGTGGAGCCCTGGCAGGAGCGTCGACGGCTGGCGGAGGCCTGCGCGCAGGCCAACCTGCCCAAGCAGGTGGCAGCGATGGAGCGCGAGCGGTCGCTGCGGCAGGCCAGCAAACGCTGAGCATGATCCGGAAAAGTGCGAAGTGGCTCTCCGAAAAGATCATGCTCCGTCGATAGTCCGCTAGACGGCGGCCGGTAAAACCTTCAGACCAATGTTGCAGGCGGAGAGCAGCTCTCTTATTTCCGCCTCAACTTTGCCGTTGAAAACGCGGGCCATGATCCCTGTATTCCTTCGCCGTTTCCTCGCCGGTGCCCTGCTGCTCGCCGGGCTCCTCACCGCCTTGCCGCCGGAGCGGGCGGCCGCGCAGGACGCCGGCGCCATGCAGATCAGCTGGGAGGTGCGCAACCGCTTCCGACTGTTCCGCGAGGAGCGCGACTTCCTGCTTCATGTCGAGAACGCGCGTAACCGCAGCATCCTCGCCGCCGAGCAATCGCTGGAGCTCCAGAGCGAGGGCCGCGGCTGGGCCCGCAACATGGTCAACCGGCTCTGCATCGACCTCCAGGGCCGGGTCAACCAGCCCTGCACCCGCGACAACACGAAGGAAAACTACCTCACCCCCCTCGACCATCCCGTCACTGTGCGCCTCGCCGGCGCGGTGCCGGTCGGCGCGACCTGCGCCTGGTCGTTCGACGACGGCGACGGGCCGCAACAATCCACCTTCGACTGCGCCGAGCCGGTCAATCTGCGGGTACGCTACGGCAAGCAGACGGTCGCGAGCGTCGACGTCTCCTCCGGCTCCGATCCGACCCAGCGCGTCCAGACCGAGATCCAGGTCCGCGACATCTTCGTCGCTGGCCTCGGAGACAGCATCGCCTCGGGCGAAGGCAATCCGGACCGGCCGCTGGCGCTGTCGGACGAAGGTTTTTGCTTCCGCTCCTATCTCGGCACCGCCGGCGCGCAGTATTACCGGCCGAGCCGGGCCGGCTTCAAGGGCGGCCGCGCCTGCGAAGCGCCCGATACGCTTGCTAACTGGCAGCGCTACAGCGCGCTCTGGTTCAACTCGCCCTGCCACCGATCGCTCTACAGCTACCAGGCCCGCACCGCGCTGGCGCTCGCGGTACGCTACACCCACGTCGCCGTGACCTTTCTGCCGCTCGCCTGCACCGGCGCCAGCATCAGCGACGGGCTGCTCGGCTCGCAGCGCGCCCGCGAATGCCCGCCCGGCAAGACCGGCGTCTGCAACATCAGCGTGAACGCGCAGGTCGCCGAGCTGCGCGAGGCGCTGACCGCGGCCCGGAAACGCCAACCCGAGCGCACGCTCGACCTCGTGCTGCTCTCGGTCGGCGCCAACGACGTCTATTTCTCCGGCCTCGTCGCCGACGTGATCGTCGAGACCGCAACCGAGCGCGCGATATTCCGGCGCTCCGGGGTGATGGCGAGCGTCGATGATTCCCGCGATGCGCTGGCGCGCGAGCTGCCGCAGAATTTCGTCAAGCTGCGCGAAGCGCTGAAGCCGCTGGTCGGCGGCGACCTCTCGCATGTGGTCTACGTCTCCTATGCCAATCCGGCGCTCGCCGATGGCGGTGTGCCCTGCCGCGGCGGCCGCGCCGGCTTCGACATTCATCCGTCCTTCAACGCCGATCCGCAGCGCCTCGCCCGCGTTTCGACCTTCGTCGACACCGAATTCCTGCCACAACTGAAGGGGCTCGCCACCTGCACCCGCGGCGCGCTGTGCCGCGATCCCGAGGCCGACCGCATGACCTTCGTGGATTCACATCAGGCGGCGTTCGCCGATCATGGCTTCTGCGCGCATTCGGGCAACGATCCCGAATTCGACCGCACCTGCTTTGCCGAGAACGGCCAGAGCTTCAATCCCGACATCGTGAGCGCGGCGGGCCAGCCGATGCTGTGCGGCCGCGGCGCCTCGGAATTCCGCGCCTATCTGCCGCGCGCGCGGTGGATCCGCGACGCCAATGACAGCTATTTCGCTGCGATGACCTATCCGCAAGGCTTGCCGGCAGCAAGCCAGCCGACCGACATCCATGACGCGACCTGGGGCGTGCTCTCCGCTGTCTATGGCGGCGCCGTGCATCCGAGCGCCGAAGGCCACGCCGCGATGGCGGACGCGGCGCTGCCGGCCGCAAGCGCCGTGCTGGGACTCGATGCGGCACCGCCGGGCGTGACACGCGGGCTGCTCGCGCCGCTACTGCCGGGCGCGCAGCAGTAGTAGCAAAAGCGGGCTCTCTCCACATCGTCATTGCGAGCGCAGCGAAGCAATCCAGAGTCTTTCCGCGGTGGAATTCTGGATTGCTTCGCTGCGCTCGCAATGACGAGATTGGGGCTCACGTCTCGGCACTCTCTCACAATCGTTCCTCCCCCTGCCGTTCCCATCCATCCAAAAACGGCATCGATCGATACTGCCTTGAACTTGGACACTTCGCTGCGCGCACCTCTAGGAGTCGCAGTGGGGAAACGTTCGAGTTCTAAGGAGGCGCGAAATGAGCGCAGTGATGTCCGCAGCGGACGTGAGAAGGTCTCGCGTCAGACTGTTTATCGTGACCATGTTGTTCCTGGTCACGACCGTCAATTATGCCGATCGCGCCACGTTGTCGATCGCGGGCCCCGCGCTCTCCAAGGAGCTGCACCTCGATCCCGTCGCGATGGGCTACATCTTCTCGGCGTTCGGATGGTCCTATGTGATCGCGCAGGTGCCGGGTGGCTGGCTGCTTGACCGCTACGGCTCCCGCCTCGTCTATGCCTTCAGCATCATCGTCTGGTCGCTGTTCACGACGCTGCAGGGCTGGGTCGGATTCTTCAGCGCCGGCACCGCGATCGCCGTGCTGTTCGGCTTGCGCTTCCTCGTCGGCATCGCCGAAGCGCCGTCTTTCCCCGCCAACGCCCGCATCGTCGCGGCCTGGTTTCCGAGCAACGAGCGTGGCACCGCCTCTGCGTTCTTCAATTCCGGGCAGTATTTCGCCACCGTGATCTTCGCGCCGTTGATGGGTTGGATCGCGCACGACTACGGCTGGCGCTACGTGTTCTTCGTGATGGGCGCGCTCGGAATCGTCATGGGCCTGGTCTGGATCAAGACCGTCTACGGGCCGAAAGAGCACCCCGGCATCAACGAGGCCGAATTCGACTACATCAAGGACGGCGGCGCGCTGGTCGATCTCGACGCGCCCAAAGACGATCTGAAGCAAGAGCGCGCGCCCGAGGCCGGCTCCGGGTGGGACCACATCCGCCAGCTGCTCTCCAACCGCATGATGCTCGGCGTCTATCTCGGCCAGTACTGCATCAACACGCTGACTTATTTCTTCCTGACCTGGTTCCCGGTCTACCTCGTCAAGGAGCGCGGCCTGTCGATCCTGCAAGCCGGCTTCGTCGCGACGCTGCCGGCGCTGTGCGGCTTCATCGGCGGCGTGCTTGGCGGCGTCATCTCCGACGCGATCCTGCGCAAGACCGGCTCGTTGACGATGGCGCGCAAGATCCCGATCGTCGGCGGCATGCTGCTGTCGATGTCGATCATCGCCTGCAACTATGTCGACGGCCAGGCGCTGGTGGTCGGCTTCATGGCGCTCGCCTTCTTCGGCAAGGGCATCGGCGCGCTCGGCTGGGCTGTCGTCTCCGACACCTCGCCGAAGGAAGCCGGCGGCGTCTCGGGCGGCCTGTTCAACACCTTCGGCAATCTCTCCTCGATCAGCACCCCGATCGTGATCGGCTACATCCTGGCCGCGACCGGCTCGTTCAACGGTGCGCTGATATTCGTCGGCGCCAATGCGTTGGTGGCCGCATTCGCCTATCTCGTGGTCGTGGGCAAGATCGAGCGCGTGGTGCTCAAACGTTCCTCCTGAGGGCTCCCATGGGAGCTTGACCAGGCAACTTAACGGCGGCTTCACGGCCGCCGTCTTTGTTTTGGGAGTAATCGATGCTAGAAGCGCCGGGGAAACGCCTTATCCATCTAAGGCATGTATCGATGTTCGACCTCAATCAGCTCCGCTGTTTCGTCACGGTGGCGGAGGAATTGCATTTCGGCCGCGCCGCCGCGCGGCTGAACATGACCCAGCCGCCGCTGTCCCGGCAGATCCAGGTGCTCGAGCACATCATCGATGCGCCGCTGCTGGAGCGTACCAGCCGCTCGGTACGCCTGACGCCGGCCGGGCGCAGCTTCCTGCCGGAAGCGCGGCGCATCCTGAAGCTTGCGGAAAGCGCCTCGCAGGTCGCCCGCCGTATCGCGCTCGGCAAGTCCGGCTCGCTCAAAATCGGCTTCACCGCGGCCGCCGCCTACGGCTTCCTCCCCGAGCTCGTCGCCGCCTGCCGCGCCAAGCTGCCCGAGGTGGACTTCTCGCTGAAGGAGATGGTGTCGGGCGACCAGTTCGAGGCGCTGACCTCAGGCCAGATCGATGCCGGGCTGCTCAGGCCCCCGATCGCGCGCCCGGAAATCGCCAGCCGCCGCGTCGTCGCCGAGCCCCTGCTCGCCGCGATCCCCAAAAAGCATCCGCTGGCGAATGCCGAGAGCGTCACGATCAAGGATTTCGACAACCAGCCCTTCGTGATGTATTCGCCCTATGAGAGCCGCTACTTTCACGACGTGCTGGTAGCGCTGTTCACCCGCGCCGACATTCTGCCGCGCTATGTCCAGCACCTGAGCCAGATCCACTCGATCCTCGCCATGGTGCGCGCCGGCCTCGGCCTCGCCATCGTGCCGGCGGCGGCGGCAAGCCTGAAGATCGCGGACGTCCGCCTGCGGCCGCTGAAGCTGCGCACCCGCGTCCCGGTCGAGCTGTTCATGGTCTGGCGCCGCGACGACGAGAACCCGCTGCTGTCGGCGCTCGTCAAAATCGCGAGCGAATTGTCCTCGGCGGAGGTGATGGAAGATTGATGCTGATTTCGCATCGGTCGATATAGGCTTTGGCTTGGACCCGCATCGAACGGTCTCCTAAACCACGGCGCATGGACGCGCAGCCTTTGCGTCCTCCACAACACGAGACCAGGGAGCAGCGCCCATGAGCAAGATGACCCCGCAGGAAATGGCCCAGAAGATCGGATCCGGCCTCCTGTCTTTCCCCGTCACCCCGTTCAAGGCGGATTACTCCTTCGACGAGGCGACTTACCGCGCCAATATGGATTGGCTATGCGGCTATGACGTCGCGGGCCTGTTCGCCGCCGGCGGCACGGGCGAGTTCTTCTCGCTGACGGCCGCCGAGGTTCCGCAGGTCGTCAAGATCGCCGTGGACGAGACCAAGGGCCGCGTGCCCGTGCTCGCCGGCACCGGCTACGGCACCGCCACCGCGCGTGAGATCGCGATCGGCGCGGAGAAGGCCGGCGCCGACGGCTTGTTGCTGCTGCCGCCCTATCTCACCCATGCCGAGCAGGATGGCCTTGCTGCCCACGTGGAAGCGATCTGCGCCTCCGTGAAGATCGGCGTCATCGTCTACAACCGCGACAACGCCATCCTCCAGCCCGATACGCTCGCCCGCCTCGCCGAGCGCTGCCCGAACCTCGTCGGCTACAAGGACGGCATCGGCGACATCGAGCTGATGACCCGCGTCTACACCAAGCTCGGCGACCGCCTGACCTATATCGGCGGCCTGCCGACCGCAGAGACCTTCGCACTGCCCTATCTCGACATGGGCGTGACGACCTACTCTTCGGCCGTATTCAACTTCGTTCCGGAATTCGCCACCAACTTCTACGCCGCCGTGCGCAAGCGCGACCATGCGACGATCCACGCCGGCCTGAAGGATTTCATCCTGCCGCTGATCGCGATCCGCAACCGCAAGAAGGGCTATGCGGTCTCGATCATCAAGGCCGGCATGAAGGTGATCGGCCGCGATTCCGGCCCGGTCCGCCCGCCGCTGACCGATCTCACCGAGCAGGAGATCGCGGAGGTGACAGCGCTGGTGAAGAATCTGCCCGCCATCCGATCGTCACAACAGGCTGCAGAATAACAAGCGATACAGAGAGGAGCCTGCGATGGCTAACACCGAGATCACTGGCGCACCGGTCGTCACCGCGATGCAGGTGATCCCGGTCGCAGGCCGTGACAGCATGCTCCTTAATCTGAGCGGTGCGCATGCGCCGTTCTTCACCCGCAACATCGTCATCCTCACCGACAATGCCGGTCACACCGGCGTCGGCGAGGTGCCCGGCGGCCAAAAGATCTGGCAGACGCTGCAGGACGCCCGTGATCTCGTGATCGGCAAGACCGTCGGTGCGATGAACAACATCCTCGCCGATATCAGGACCGCCTTCGCCGATCGCGATGCCGCCGGCCGCGGCAAGCAGACCTTCGATCTCCGCGTCATGATCCACGCCGTCACGGCAGTGGAGTCCGCCCTGCTCGATCTGCTCGGTCAGCATCTCAACCTGCCCGTCGCAGCCCTGCTCGGCGAAGGCCAGCAGCGCACCAGCGTCGAGACGCTCGGCTATCTCTTCTTCCTCGGCGACCGGCGCAAATCCAAGCTCGACTATGTCGGCGGCGAGAGCGGCAAGCCCGAATGGTTCAACCTCCGCCATCAGCAGGCGATGACGCCGGAAACCGTGGTGCGGCTCGCGGAAGCCACCCACGACCATTACGGCTTCGCCGATTTCAAGCTGAAGGGCGGCGTGCTGCGCGGCGAGCAGGAGATCGAGGCCGTCACCGCAATCGCCAGGCGCTTTCCGAATGCGCGCGTGACCCTGGACCCGAACGGCGCATGGTCGCTCGACGAGGCTGTCGGCCTCTGCAAGGATATGCACGGCATCCTCGCCTATGCCGAGGACCCCTGCGGCGCCGAAGGCGGCTTCTCCGGCCGTGAGATCATGGCCGAGTTCCGCCGTGCAACGGGCCTGCCGACCGCGACCAACATGATCGCGACCGATTGGCGGCAATTGTCCCATGCGTTGCGCCTCGGCGCGGTGGACATTCCGCTGGCCGATCCCCATTTCTGGACCATGCAGGGCTCGGTGCGCGTGGCCCAGACCTGCCGCGACAACGGCCTGACCTGGGGTTCGCACTCCAACAACCATTTCGACATCTCGCTCGCCATGTTCACCCATGTCGGCGCCGCCGCCCCAGGCAAGGTCACCGCGATCGACACGCACTGGATCTGGCAGGACGGCCAGGCCCTGACGAAGGAGCCGCTCCAGATCAAGGCCGGCAAGATCGCCGTGCCTGAGAGGCCGGGCCTGGGTATCGAAATCGACAGGGCCACCATCGATGCCGCGCATGACCTCTATAAGCAGCATGGACTCGGCGCCCGCGATGACGCTATTGCCATGCAGGACTTGATCCCCGGCTGGACCTTCGACGACAAGCGTCCCTGCCTGGTTCGTTAAAAACTCTGGAGGAAGCTATGACTGCGATCCTGAAGAACTTCATCGGCGGCGAATGGGTCGACGGCTCCGGCGTCACCAAGAACATCAATCCCTCCAACACCAATGATCTCGTCGGCGAATACGCCAAGGCCGACAAGACGCAGACCGAGAAGGCGATCGCAGCAGCCAAGGCCGCCTTCCCCGCCTGGGCGCAATCGACACCGCAGGCGCGTTATGACGCGTTGAACAAGATTTCGCTCGAGATCATCGCCCGCAAGGAAGAGCTCGGCCGCCTGCTCGCTCGCGAGGAAGGCAAGACGCTGCCCGAGGGCATCGGCGAGGTCGCCCGCGCCGGCCAGATTTTTGCGTTCTTCGCCGGCGAGGCGCTGCGCATGATCGGCGAAAAGGGCGCCTCGGTGCGTCCCGGCATCGACGTCGAGCTCACCCGTGAGCCGATGGGCGTCGTCGGCATGATCACGCCCTGGAATTTCCCGATCGCGATCCCCGCCTGGAAGATCGCCCCGGCGCTCTGCTATGGCAATACCGTGGTGTTCAAGCCGGCCGAACTGGTGCCGGGCTCCGCGCATGCGCTGTCCGAGATCATCACCCGTTCCGGCATTCCCGCCGGCGTGTTCAACCTCGTGGTCGGCTCGGGCTCCGTGGTCGGCCAGACCCTGATCGAGCATCCCGACGTCGCCGCGATCACCTTCACCGGCTCGGTGCAGACCGGCCGCAAGATCGCGCAGGCCTGCGTGACCTCGAGCAACATGAAGAAATTCCAGCTCGAGATGGGCGGCAAGAACCCGCTGGTGGTGCTCGACGACGCCGACCTCAAGACCGCCGTCGAAGTCGCCGTCAACGGCGCCTATTTCTCCACCGGCCAGCGCTGCACGGCGTCCTCGCGCCTGATCGTCACCGAAGGTATTCACGACCGTTTTGTTGCGGCGATGACCGAGCGCCTGAAAGGTCTGACGGTCGACGACGCGCTCAAGGCCGGCGTGCATATCGGCCCGGTGGTCGACCAGAGCCAGCTCGACCAGGACCTGCGCTACATCAAGATCGGCCAGGACGAGGGTGCCAAGCTCGCCTGGGGTGGCGAGCTGCTCAAGCGCGAAACGCCCGGCCACTACCTGCAGCCGGCGCTGTTCACGGAAGCCAACAACAACATGCGGATCGCGCGCGAAGAAATCTTCGGGCCGGTCGCGACCGTCATTCGCGCCAAGAACTACGAGGAGGCGCTGGCGATCTCCAACGACACCGAGTTCGGCCTTGCCTCCGGCATCTGCACCACCAGCCTGAAATACGCCTCGCACTACAAGCGCAACAGCGAGTCCGGCATGGTGATGGTCAATCTGCCGACCGCCGGCGTCGATTATCACGTGCCGTTCGGCGGCCGGAAGGGTTCGAGCTACGGCGCCCGCGAACAGGGCTCCTATGCCCGCGAGTTCTACACGACGGTGAAGACCGCCTATACCTACCCCGGTTGACGGAGCGTAGGTGTCGTAGGGTGGGTTAGCGCAGCGTAACCCACCTCTTGTGGTTCGACCGATGCAGACGGTGGTGGGTTACGCTGCGCTAACCCACCCTACACTTCGGAGTCCTTCCATGGACCAGTCAGTCGCAGCGAAAGAGCAGCCCCGCTACATCAAGCTCAACGATCGCGACAACGTCGCGATCGTGGTCAATGATTTCGGCCTTCCCGCCGGCTCCCGCTTCGCCAGCGGCCTGACGCTGCGCGCCTTCGTGCCGCAGGGACACAAGACGGCGCTGGTCGACATCCCGCAGGACGCCCCGATCATCCGCTACGGCGAGGTGATCGGCCATGCGTTCGCGCCGATCCTGGCCGGCGAATGGGTGGACGAAGCGCGCATCCGCATGCCGGAGGCCCCTGCCCTCGACAAGCTGGAAATCTCGACCGCTGTCCCCGCGCCGTTGCCGCCGCTCGATGGTTTCACGTTCGAAGGCTTTCGCAATTCCGACGGCTCGGTCGGCACCAAGAACATCCTCGGCATCTCCTCCTCCGTGCAATGCGTCAAGGGCACGATGGAATACGCGGTGAAGCGCATCCGCGCCGAGCTGCTGCCGAAATATCCGAATGTCGACGACGTCGTGCCGCTGACGCACGCCTATGGCTGTGGCGTCGCCATCAACGCGCCTGATGCAGTGATTCCGATCCGCACGCTGCAAAACATCGCGCAGAACCCGAATTTCGGCGGCGAGATCCTGGTCATCAGCTTGGGATGCGAAAAGCTCGCGCCCGAGCGTCTGGTGCCGGAAGGCGTCAGCAATGCCATCGTGCGCATGCAGGACGAAGCCTTCGACGGCTTTGGCGCCATCGTCGACGCGATCATGACCCAGGCAGAGGCCCGCCTGAAGATCCTCAACAAGCGCACCCGCGAGACCTGCCCGGCCGCCGATCTCGTCATCGGCCTGCAATGCGGTGGTAGCGACGCCTTCTCCGGCGTCACCGCGAACCCTGCGGTCGGCTTCGCCGCCGACCTGCTGGTGCGCGCCGGCGCCACCGTGATGTTCTCGGAAGTCACCGAAGTGCGCGACGCGATCCAGCTGCTCACGCGACGCGCCATCAACGAGGACGTCGGCCGCGCGCTGGTCCGCGAGATGGCCTGGTACGATTCCTATCTCGCCCGCGGCGGCGCGGACCGCAGCGCCAACACCACGCCGGGCAACAAGAAGGGCGGCTTGGCGAATATCGTCGAGAAATCATTGGGCTCGATCGTCAAGTCCGGATCAAGCGCAATCACCGGCGTACTCTCGCCCGGCGAGAAGGCGACGCAGAAGGGCATGCTGTTTGCGGCGACGCCGGCATCCGACTTCATCTGCGGCACGCTCCAGCTCGCCTCCGGCATGACGCTGCAGGTGTTCACCACCGGCCGCGGCACGCCTTACGGCCTTGCGGCTGCGCCCGTGATCAAGGTCGCGACCCGCAGCGAGCTCGCGCGACGCTGGAAGGACCTGATCGATTTCGATGCCGGCGGCATCGCGACCGGCGAGAAGACCATTGAGGAGACCGGCTGGGACCTGTTCCGCCTGATCCTCGACGTCGCCAGCGGCCGCACCAAGCCGTGGTCGGATCGCTGGGGCATCCACAACGATTTGACGCTGTTCAATCCGGCGCCAGTGACCTGAGCGCCGCGCGCGGACGCTGCCTCGCCGCGCGGGATGACGCCTCGGTCTACGTCATGCTGCCCGGCATGAAACAGCGCACGCGCGGATGGCCGTCGATATAGTGCTTCCACACCATGGTGCGGCCGATCTTGTTCGGCTCGGTGATGACGGCGCCGTCGGGCACGACGATCCATTCGCCGTCGAGATGCACGCGATAACGGCCCTTCTCGGACTCCCAGTCGACATCGGCGACCACATAGCCGTCGGCATCCGAGCAGCATTGGCCGTATTCGCTGTGAAGGCTCTCGAACCAGGGTTTTAACGGCGAGTTGGCGTA
The DNA here is from genome assembly GCF_055811695.1 of Bradyrhizobium sp. MI1.3. Taxonomy (NCBI): domain Bacteria; kingdom Pseudomonadati; phylum Pseudomonadota; class Alphaproteobacteria; order Hyphomicrobiales; family Nitrobacteraceae; genus Bradyrhizobium; species Bradyrhizobium sp. MI1.3. Next base: position 79,838 of record NZ_JBVVPQ010000030.1, read on the forward strand.
GCGGCCGTCGTCCCGCGCCAGCGTCGGGGCGGTCGGCAGCACCGTCAGGACCAGCAGCATGGCGGCACACGATATTGCACGTCTCATGTCGTCTCCGCGGATCGAGGTCATCGCCGCGGGGCGATAGTTGCCGTTCGCCTCCGCGACTCGGCGAAGGCGTCAGGGACGGCGACTCATTCCCCCAGCAGCTTTGCGGATAGCTATGCAAATCCGGCGCCACCGCGCATTCCGGGGAACTACTGGCGCGGGTCCGGCAGGCGTTCGTCTTTCGAGGGGTATGACCGCTACTCGCGCGCCAAGATCTCCGCTGTCTCAGCCGGCCGCATGCGCGATTGCGCACGGTGACACCGCGCAAGAACGCGGAGAGGCTGCGGCGTACCGGAGTCCCCGCCTTGGCGGGCAATGACAGCGGTGTGTGGAGCTATGGAAGTTCGGGCGCCATGGCGCCCCGACGTAGACCCTACTGCTTCGGCGCCGGCGCCATCATCGCGCCGCCCTTCTTCGCCGCGGGCACGGGCGCGGGTTTGGTCGCGGCGGTCGCTTGCGCCGGGAGATATTTGGCGACGATGGCGGGATCGACCTGCGCGATGTTGGCGTCGGGAAGACGCGTCCAAGTCTCGTCCTTGCCGAACAGAGAGATGCCGAGGAAACCGCGCATCGTCAGGGTCTGTCCGTCCGGGCTGACCGTCATCTTGGCCTTCCAGATGTTGCCGTCGCGCGGATTGACCACGTTGCCGCCGTCATACTTCAAGCCGTCGCGCTTCATGTCGCGGATGAAGGAGAGGCCGAGCACCGGCGCGTTCTTGCGATCGTCCGTGCATTTCGCGCAGATCTCGTTCGGGTCGTCGCCAGGCCGCGGAAAGGTTTTTGCGATAACGCCTTCGAAGATGCCGTTGTGGTCGATGAAGAGAAACCATCCCACCGTCTTGCCGTCTTCGACCTTCTGCCAGAGGCCTGCGGCGGTCGGCTGCTGCACTTGCGCCGCAACCGGGCTCACCGCACCGAGCGACATCGCGAGCGCGAGGATCGAGAACAGCCGAAAGCTGGAAAAGAGAGTCCGCATTATCATCACCTTGCTGAGCCAATCGCCTTGCTAAGCCGCCAACTGCAATGGCCGCAGACTACGGCGATTTCGCGAACTGTTCCAGCACCAGAAACATGGGGCATCGCCCGCCGCCGTCAGTTGACGCCGAGCTTCTTTTGCAGGCTGGAGGACGAGGTCGTGTACTGGAACACGAGCCGCTTCTCCGGATAGACGTAGCGATGGGCTTTTTGCGACATCAGCGCGCCCTCGTGGAAACCGCACAGGATCAGCTTGATCTTGCCGGGATAGGTGTTGATGTCGCCGATCGCGAAGATGCCTGGCACGTTGGTCTCGAACGCGGATGTCTCGACCGGCACCAGATTGTTCTCCAGCGCGATACCCCAGTTCGCGACCGGACCGAGCTTCATGGTCAGCCCGAAGAACGGCAGCATGGTGTCGCAGGTAATTTCGCTGACGCTGTTGTCGTTAGCCTTGACAGTGGCGCCGCTCAGCCTGCCCTCGTTGCCTGACAGCGCGGTGACCTGGCCGAGGCGCAGATCCATCTTGCCGGCCGCGACCAGCGCGCGCATCTGCTCGACGCTGTGGGGGGCGGCGCGAAAATCGTCGCGACGGTGCAAGAGCGTGATGCGCTTGGCGATCGGATGCAGATTGAGCGTCCAGTCGAGCGCGGAATCGCCGCCGCCCACGATCAGCACGTTCTTGTCGCGGAACGTCTCCATCTTGCGCACGGCGTAGTGCACCGAACTTCCTTCATAGGCTTCGATCCCCGGCACCGGTGGACGCTTGGGCTGGAACGAGCCGCCGCCGGCAGCGATCACCAGCACCTTGCATTCGAACACCTTGCCAGCGTCCGTCGTGCAGCGGAACAGGGGATCGCCGATCTTCTCCACGGTCTCGATCATCTCGCCGAGATGGAAAGTCGGATGGAACGGCTTGATCTGCTCCATCAGCGCGTCGGTGAGGCCCTGCCCCGAAACCTGCGGAATGCCGGGAATGTCGTAGATCGGCTTTTCCGGATAGAGTTCTGCGCACTGGCCGCCGACCTTGTCGAGGATGTCGACGAAATGCGTCTTCATGTCGAGAAGGCCCAGCTCGAAAGCGGCGAACAGACCGCAGGGGCCGGCGCCAATAATCAGCACATCGGTTTTGATCGCGTCGCTCATGTCGTCTCTTTATCGGTCGTTCGGTGGGACGGCGCCCTGTGGGCCGAGGTGTCCCTGCCTGTCTAGCCAACGGGGATGGATCAGGGAAGGCATAAAAGCGGGAGCGCCCCGCAGCCGCGCCCACTTGCCGGGTCAGGCTAGCTGGGCTGTAACGGGCAACGATATGACGGAGATCAATCGGTGAACGCACCAAGCCGCCTCGATACGACGCCGCGCCTGGAGGACTACCCTTTTCGCCTCAGCGACAATGTCCGCTTCGGCGATCTCGACCCTAACCAGCACGTCAACAACGCGGTCTACGCCACCTATTTCGAGACCGGCCGTGTCACGCTGATGAAGCTTCCGGAATACGGCCTGACGCCGCCGGGACTTGCCTGGATCATGGTACGGCTCGACATCCATTTCCGCGCCGAGTTGCACTGGCCGAACACAATCGAGCTCGGCCTCGGCGTCGCGAAGCTTGGACGAACGTCGGTGACGTTCGAGCAGGTGGTGTTTTCGGAAGGGAAGTGCATTGCATCGGCGACATCCGTCGCCGTGATGATCGACGAAGCGTCGCGCCGGCCAACGCCACTGATCGCGGAAGTGCTCGAGAAGCTCAGACCCTGGCACAAGCGCGGCATCCAGGTCGCGCCGCCGAGCACATGAATAGCTAACAGCGTTAGGCCTGGCGTTCCGGCGTCGCCACCACGAGGCCGTCGAGATCGTCGGAGACCTTGATCTGGCAGGACAGGCGCGAGTTCGGGCGCACGTCGAAGCCGAAGTCGAGCATGTCCTCTTCCATCGGCGTCGGGCTGCCGACCTTCTCGCGCCAGGCTTCGTCGACATAGACATGGCAGGTGGCGCAGGCGCAGGCGCCGCCGCATTCGGCCTCGATGCCGGGAATGCTGTTGCGGATGGCGGCTTCCATCACAGTCGCGCCGTTCTCGACGTCCACCGTACGGGTTTCGCCCTTGTGATCGACAAAGTGAATTTTGGCCATGTGTGCTCGTGCTGCCGCGATCTAGGGAATGAAGGAGGGTCCGGGCTGTCCTATAACGGGTCGGTCAGCCCGGCGCCATAGCGTTTTGATGAAGTCGCGAATACCGCTTCGCGGGAAGAAAACCCGTCAAAACAAAAGACTAGAGTACGGGTCTGGTGTTGTCGCCCTAAGTGTTGAGGATCGCCTCGATGGCGGCGCGCGCCTCGGTCACCGCCTCTTTCAGCGCGGCAAAGGCGTGAGGCCGGCCCTGGCCGGTCTGGATCGCGGTCTCCAGGCTGGCTGCGGCGTCCGCCACCGCCAAGGCGCCGATCCCGCGCGCCGAGCCCTTGAGCTTGTGGGCGAGTGCGCCGGCCTCGGCCGGGAGCGCTGCCATCGCCGCGATCAGGCGCACCGCCTGCTCGGCAAACATCGCCAGCACTTCCTGTTCCAGCTCGGAATCGCCGAGCGTCATGCGGGAGAGATGATCGAGGTCGAGCGTGCTGTCGATGGGTGCAAGCGGGGGCGAGGGCATCCAGTCCATCCGTTGCAGTTCAGGAGTCATGGCGCAGGCCCCGGCATCGCGCGATGTCCGCCGGTCCGGCGGTCAAGTTCCCTCCACCCAAGCACGGAAATGGTTAACGAAATGTTCCGGCCGTTTTACGCAAATCTGCCTGTTTATCGACGAAAAGTTGCCGCAATCCGGCGAGTCCGGTGGAGAATTGCATTTATTGCTAAGGCCTTACGGCGCGATCCTGTTAACGATGATTAAGAATGTCTTAATCGCGGGCATTTCATTCGCGACGCTCTGCCAATAGGATGTTGGAGAAATTGGCGGACAAGCCGTCCGGGTGGGGATGGCTCGGAGATCCGCGCAAGCGGCATGATCCGGACTGTGGGCTTGCGTAGCGCGCAGAGCTCGCGGGGGGACGCGTACAAGTAACGAGGGCTCGGACTGAACATGGCAAACACTCCGAAAAAGGTCAAAGACCCCACAGAAGATGCGCTTTCTGCAATCCAGGAAGCCCTGAACATCAGCGACACGGCGGCGGACACCAGCCGCAACGCCTCGATGCGCAGCGAAACGCCGCCTCCGGTCGCGCCACCGGCTCCCCCGCTGTTCGACGAACCGAGCTTCGACCCGCGTCCTGCCGCGAACGAACGCGCGATGTTCGACCAGGTCGAGGAGCCGCGCTCCTCGCGCCGCGCCGCCAATGACGACCGTGCGACCATCGGCCAGCTCTTGCAGACGTTGCAGACGGGACGCCCGACCCGCAACATCTACACCGGCGCGACGATCTTCACCGTCATCTGGCTGGCGGCCTGCGCCGCGCTGACTGTCGGCTTCCTGCCTTCGATCCAGGCGGCGATGGGCCAGAGCGGCGGCGTGTTGGCCGTTGCCGGCCTCGTCACGATGTTCTTCGCGCCGATCATGCTGTTCTTCTTCCTGGCGAGCCTCGTCTGGCGCGGCCAGCAAATGAGCTCGGTCGCGCAGGCGATGGCGCAGGTTGCGATCCGCTTCTCCGAGCCGGAAGGCTCGGCGTCGGATTCAATGGTGACCGTCGGCCAGGCCATCCGCCGCGAGGTTGCGGCGATGGGCGACGGCATCGAGCGCGCCATCGCGCGCGCCGGCGAGCTCGAGACGCTGGTCGCCAACGAGGTTGCGGCGCTCGAACGCGCCTATTCCGACAACGAGGTGCGCATCCGCGCCCTGCTCCAGGACATCGCGCATCAGCGCGATAATCTGGTCGGCCAGGCCGAGCAGGTCCGCAGCGCCATCTCCGGCGTGCAGATCGATTTGCGCCACGACATCGCACTGATCTCGGACGCGATTGCCTCGCGCGTCGACGAGGTCGCCAAGTCCATCACCGGCGCGCTCGAAGAGCGCGGCGCCCACATCACCGGTGCGCTCAGCAACGCCGGCGACAACATGATCCTCGCGCTCGGCGAGCGCGGCGGCGACCTGCTCGACCGCCTCGAGGAGGCCAGCAACGAGACCACGCGCGCCGTGCTCGACGCCAGCGAGCGACTGACCACCAGCCTCAATTTCAAGACCGGCCATGTCCACGACGAGTTCGTCGACCTCGCCGACCGCGTCCACGAAATGCTGAACGAGCGCATCGACCGCATCACAGGCGAGTTCGAGCAGCGCTCCGCCGCGATCGTCGACGGTATCTCCGAGCGAACCGAGCAGGTGCATGACAGCCTGAAGAATTCGTCGGACTCGCTGCTGCTCGAGCTCGAGCTGCGTTCCAACGACCTCTCCGCCAAGATCGACGACGCCGGCAACCGCCTCGCCGGCCACATCATGACCTCCGGCGACAAGGCGAGCGAAGCGCTCGACGCCACCGTCAACACGCTGGTCGCCAAGGTCGTCAGTCAGACCGAGACCGCGCACGACTCGCTGTCGCTGCAGATGAGCGCCTTCGACGAGCTGGTGAAGAATCAAGGCACCGAGCTGGTCGAGAAGTTCGCACGCGACTCCGGCACGCTGGGCGCCCTGATCACCCGCCACATCTCCGAGTTCGACCGCACCGTGAAAACCTTCGGCGGCGAGATCGTCGATCGGATGGGCCAGCGCACCCAGGACATCCATGAATCGCTGAAGACCTATGTCGACAATTTCGACACCCGCTTCACCTCCAACGGCGGCGCGATCACGGCTGTGCTCGACCAGCGCCTGGTGCAGTTCGAGACCACGGTTGGCGAGCGCGTCAGCAACCTCGACGCCTCGCTGAACGGCAAGATCTCGGGTCTCGACTCGACGATCGATGGTCACATCAAGACCTTCGACGAGCAGCTCGTCGGCCGCGTCGCCGCGCTCGAACAGTCGTTCGATACCCGTGCGAAGTCGGTCACCGAGACCATCGACGGACGGCTCAACACGCTCGCCTCGTCGCTGACTGACGGTGCCGCGCAGGCGATCCAGTCGATCGACTCCCGCCTCACCCATCTCACGACGTCGCTGACCGATGGCGCATCGCAGGCGATCGAGACGATCGACAACCGTCTCAACCACCTCACGACCTCGCTGACGGATGGCGCATCGCAGACCATCCAGACGATCGACACGCGCCTCACGCATCTGACGACCACCCTCACCGGCGGCGCGTCGCAGGCGCTCGAATCCATCGACACGCGCCTCACCTACCTGACCACCGCGGTGACGAACGGCGCCTCACAGGCGGTGCAGTCGATCGATACCCGTCTCACCCTCCTGACCTCGACGCTCACGGACGGCACCGCACAGGCGATCGAGGCGGTCGACCGCCGCATCACCGGCGTCACCGAGATCATCGACGGCCGCAGCATGCACCTGACCGACACCGTCACGGCGCGCTTCCAGGACATCCAGCAGGCCATCGAGACCAAGGTCGGCTCGGTCGCCAGCGACATCGACGTGCGCGTGGCGCAGTTCGAGGACCTGCTCGGCTCGCGCGTCGAGGCCGTCGCCGGCCGCATCGAGAGCAGCGGACGCCAGGCCAGCGAGGACATGATGTCCCGCGCCGAGATGATCTCGACCGCGATCCGCTCGCATGTCGAGGACGCCGAGCGCTCGCTCACCAACCTCGTGGTCAACACCAGCGAGACCATCCAGACCGGTGCGCGCACCGCGCAGCAGTCGCTGATGACGGTCTCCTCCGACGTCAACGCCCAGCTCAAGATGACCTCCGCCGAGGTCGAGCGCGCGCTGACCGCCGTCGGCACCGGTGCCGCGAACTCGATCCTGACCAGCGCCCGCGAAGCCCAGTCGACGCTGGTCGCGGCCTCCGGCGATGCCTCCAACCAGATCAAGGGGCTCGCGGCCGACGTCGAACGCACGCTGTCGTCGGCAGGCTCGGCGACCGCCGCCTCGATCTTGGCCGGTGCCCGCGAGGTGCAGACCACGCTCGTCACGGCGTCCTCGGATGCGGCCAACCACGTCAAGACCCTCACCGCCGACGTGCAGCGCTCGCTCTCGATGGCCGGCACGACCACGGCGGAATCGATCACCGCCGGCGCCCGCGATGCGCAGAGCGCGCTGATCGCGGCCTCGAGCGAGACCGCCAACCAGATCAAGGCGCTGTCCTCCGACGTGCAGCGCTCGCTCTCGATGGCGGGCACCGCGACGGCAGAGACCATCATGACCGGCGCCCGCGAAGCCCAGAGCACGCTCGTCAACGCATCCTCGGATGCGGCGAGCCAGGTCAAGTCCCTCGCCGCCGAAGTGCATCGGTCGCTCTCGCAGGTCGGCCAGTCGACCGCCGAGACGATCACGACCAGCGCCCGCGATGCCCAGAGCACCCTGCTGGCGGTCTCCGCCGAACAGACCGGCCAGGTTCGTTCGCTGGCGGCCGAGATGCAGCGCGCGCTGGCGACCGCCGGCGGCGCCACCATCGAGGCGCTCACCAGCGGCGTACGCGAAGCCCAGGGCACGCTGATCTCCGCTTCGACGGACGCTGCCAGCCAGATCAAGTCGCTGACCACGGACATCGAGCGCACGCTGACCTCGGTCGGTGCCGACACCGCCTCGACCATCCTCAACAGCGCGCGTGAGGCACAGACCTCGCTGACCTCGACCTCGGCGGATGCCGCAAGCCAGATCCGCACGATCTCGAGCGAGATCGAGCGTACGCTGAGCACCGCCACCGCGAACGCGACCAACGACATCCAGACCAGCGCGCTCAACGCCCAGAACGCGTTGATCAACGCCTCCAACGAGGCGAGCTCGCGGGTCAAGTCGAGCTCGGCGGACGTCGAGCGCTCGGTGCTCGCCGCCAGCAGCAGCTTCGGCCAGGCTATGACCGGCAAGACCGACGAGATCGTCACCTACGTGCAGCAGCAGTCCGACCGTCTCGCCAACATGATCGACGCCAAGCGCGGTTCGCTCGTGGACGCGATCGGCTCCAAGACCAGCCAGCTCACGCTCGACATCGACCGCGTCACGTCCGACGCGCTGAAGTCGATCGAGACGCGCGGCCACGCGTTCTCGCAGACCATGATGGGCAACGGCTCCGAAGTGGCGCGGACCATCAACTCGGCGAGCGAGATGGCGACGGGTGCCGTCAACAAGTCGCTCAAAGATCTCGAGCAGGCCTCGCGCGCGGCGATCGACCAGTCGCGCCAGGTCTCGATCGCGGCCGTCACCGAGATGCAGGAGACCAGCAAGATCCTGCGCACCGACACGGTCGCCCTGTTCGAGCGACTGCGCGAAGGCAACATCCTGCTCCAGGAGGTGCTGACCGGTGCGCACGACAACCTTAACTCGCTCGAGCGGGCGCTGGTGACGCGCGTCGCCGACTTCGTCTCGGCGATGAACGACGTCACCTCGCGCAACGGCGCTGCGACGCAAAATCTGGAAGACCAGCTCAACGTCTTCAACAGCAAGACCACGCGGGCGCTGCAGGATCTCGGCGAGCTGTCGACCCAGTTCGACGCGCACGGCAAGGCACTGGTCGAGGCCGCGCAGGTGGTCGAGCAGAGCAACAAGAACACCACCGCCTCGCTCGCCGAACGCAAGGAGGCGCTGGAATCGCTCGTCACCACCATCGACCTGCGCACCGCCGATCTCGACCAGCGCCTGTCGCGCTTCACCGGCCTGCTCGATGAATCGCTGGCGGCCGCCGAAGAGCGGGCTCGCGACATCGCCCGCGTCGTCGCGGAGACCGCCGGCGCAGGTTCCGCCGCGATCACCCGCCAGTTCGAAGCGGTGCGGTCGGCCTCCGAAGAGGAGCACCGGCAGACCGTCGAGGCCATGCACGACATCTACCGCCAGACCACTGACGAGGCGGATGCGATGTTCAAGCAGTCGACCGAGAAGTTCACCAACCTCGTCTCCAGCATGAAGCAGATGGCGTTCGAGATGCACAACGAGCTCGAAGCCACCCGCAACGAGCTGCGCCGCGGCGTGCTCGAGATGCCGCAGGAGGCCGCCGAGAGCACTGCGCAGATGCGCAAGGTGATCGTCGACCAGATCGAGGCCCTCGCCGAGCTCAACCGCATCGTGGCCCAGCACGGCCGTGGCCTCGACGTCTCCACGACGGGCCGCGCCAGCGTGCAGCGCCAGGAAGAGCCGATGCTGGCGGCCGTCGGCGCGCGCAGCACCGAGACGCGCATGCGCGAGAGCGCCAGCGCCTCGACGCTGCCGCCGCCGGACCTCGGCATGCCCGCCTCCTCGCGCCGCACCGAAGCGCCGCCGGTTGCACCGGCCGGCAACGACCAGGGCCGTGACGGCTGGCTGTCCGACCTGCTGAGCCGCACGGACGCCAACCAGGGTGCGCCCACCGGACGTGAGCCCCAGCGCGGCCGCCAGGCTGCACCGGCGCCGCAGCCGCAGGCCCCGCAAGGTGGCGGCAATCCGCTGGAATCCTTGTCGCTCGACATCGGCCGGCTGATGGACCGCAACCTCGCGTCCGAGATGTGGGACCGCTACCAGCGCGGCGAGAACAAGGCCTTCACCAAGCGCCTCTACACGCCCGCGGGCCAGAAGGCCTTTGACGAGGTCGCCCGCAAGTATCGATCCGACCGCAACTTCAAGGCCACGGTCGACCGCTATGTCGCCGAGTTCGAACGCCTGCTCGACGAAGTCGCCCGCGACGGCCGCGGCCCGCAGGAGCTGCGCAACCACCTGACCTCCGAGACGGGCCTGGTGTACACGCTGCTTGCTCACGCAGCGGGCCGGCTGGGATAAGCGGTCAGTCGCCAAGACGCATGACGAATGAAAACGGAGGCCTCACGGCCTCCGTTTTGTTTGGGGCGTCATTAGGTTTGGGCGTCATTAGGAACGAAGCGTTCGACCAAGCACTCGGTGTCGTCCTGGCGAACGCCAGGACCCATTATCCCAGGGAGGAGTTTGGCGAAGACCAGTCGTACGGTACTGCCATCGACCGCAATCGATGGACCTCGCGGTATGGGTCCTGGCTTTCGCCAGGACGACATCTGGGACGCCTACTGCCGCCTGCGCTCCGGCACAGCGGGCTTCGGCGGCTCGGGCGGCGGCGACGCAGCCGCGGGGGGGGGGGGGGGGGGGGGGGGGGGCCCCCCCCCGGGGGGGGGGGGGGGGGGGGGGGGGGGGGGGGGGGGGGGGGGGGGGGGGGGGGGGGGGGGGGGGGGGGGGGGGG